>JBAXOO010000110.1:0-5928 GCA_037133235.1 Cyanobium sp. ELA507 | reverse complement strand
CCGCGGAGGCTATGGGGGCGGCTACGGCGGTGGCTATTACGGCGGAGGTGGCTACTACGGCGGCGGTGGGTTTGGGGTGCCCTTTGTGGTGCCGATGTTTGGCTTCGGCGGTGGGCTCTTCGGCCTCCTGGTGCTGATGGCTGTGGTGGGTCTGCTGCTCAATTCCCTGCGGGGGGCCACCGGGAGCCTCCCTGGCGATGGCAGCGCCGGCAGCCTTGGCGGATCCATCGATGGGCCGGTATCGATCGCAGAGTTGCAGGTGGGTCTGCTCGCCTCGGCCCGTGAGCTCCAGGGCGACCTTCGCCGCATGGCTGCCACGGCCGACACCAGCTCCAGCGCCGGTCTGCAGCGGGTGTTGCAGGAAACCAGCCTGGCCCTGCTGCGCAATCCCGAGCTTTGGGTTTATGCCAATGGTGAGGTGGGTCAGGTGCCCTTCGCTTCGGCCGAGGCCACCTTCAATCGCCTCTCGGTGCGGGAGCGCAGCAAGCTGGAGCGGGAGCTCACCACCAACGTGGCTGGAAACCGCAGTGGGGGTTCCACCACCCTCCAGCCCGGGGCCAGTGATCTCGCCAGCGACTACATCGCGGTGACCCTGCTGCTGGCCACCCGGCGCCGTCTGGCCATCAAGGGCACCGATACCGCCGAGGCTCTGCGGGAAACCCTGCAGGTGCTAGGCGGTGTGGGCTCCGATGATCTGCTCGCCCTTGAGGTGATCTGGCAGCCTGAGGGCGTGGGTGAAGTACTCACCTCCGACCAACTGCTCAGCGCCTACCCGGAGCTCCAGCATCTCTGAACCCGCCTGGCACCAGCATTCCTTGCCGCAGGAGAAGGCCCCTGGCGCTCAGGGGCCCTTTTTGTGGGCCAATCCTCCCGCGAAGCTGGCGGTCATTCAGTGCTTCAAGCGGGTTCCGCTGCCTAGTCAACTGGCTCAGTTCTTTGCGGCAGCTTGAGGGTTCGCTTGCCACGAATCCCTTGGCTCTAAAGGGTATGGAGTGGCCTCCCTGAGCCTCTAAGGATCCTGAGGGCGGCCATGGCGGCCCCGTAACCGTTGTCGATGTTCACCACGGTGAGGCCCGGGGCACAGCTGGCCAGCATCCCGTGTAGGGCCGCCTGGCCACCGGCACTGACGCCATAACCCACCGACACCGGCACCCCGATCACGGGTTGGGGCAACAGGCCGGCTAGCACCGTAGGAAGGGCCCCTTCCATGCCCGCACAGGCAATCAACAGGGGGGCCTGGCGCAGGCTCTCCAGCCGATCAAGCAGCCGGTGCAGACCGGCCACGCCCACGTCGAGCAGCAGGGTTGCGGCGATGCCATGGCAGGCCAGGGCGAGATGGGCCTCGGCGGCCACCGCTAGATCGCTGCTTCCACCCCCCAGGATGGCCACCGGAGCCTGGTCTGGATCGGCCTCCGGAAGGGGTGTTGAGGTCAGGCAGCGGGCGTCTTGATGGTGCTGGTAGCCGCTGGGGTCGAGCCCCATGGCCGGCAGTGCCGCCAACAGGGCCTGGGCCCGCTTGGCTTCGAGCCGGGTCACCAGGGCGATTTCCTGACCCCGCTGCAGGCCCACCAGGGCTGCCCCGATCTGCTCGATGCTCTTGTGTTCCCCCCAGATGGCCTCCACCATGCCGATCCGCTGCCGGCGGTTGAGGTCGAGCCGGAGGTCATGCCGGCCTGGGGCGTCCCAGGGCTGGTGGCTGGAGAGATTCATGCCGGATCAGGTCCAGCCCATCGGCTGGAGCGCGCCGGAATGGACCAGGGGGAAGGGGTTTCCCGATGGCTCTCCAAGGGCTTGGCGGGCTAGATGCTCGAAGTGCTCCTGGACCTGAGCGACCTCTGTCTGGGGAATGGCATCCCAGGAGGCGCGGCTGGCCCAGTGGATCAGCAGCACCCCTTCCTCACGCTTGGGATCCCAGTAAAGATCACGGCCTCGATAACCCTTTTGCTCCTGCAGCCAAGGGTCCCAGCTGCCCCGTTCCGCAGCGATCCAGGCCCGCCGTTGGTCGGGTGGCACCCGCATCCTCAGGTGTTCCACCACTTCCACCTCCGCCCTGCTCTGTCGTCCGGGCGGCATGGCCTCCAATCCGTCGGCACCTTGCTGCTGGTTCGGCCCCATGGATGGTCGCATCGCGTTCTCCACTTCGATGGGCCCACGCTTCAACAACCTTAGGAAGCTCTCTGCTGCCGCGGTTGCTCAGGCCTGCTGTAGGAGGGCCACGGCATGGCAGGCCATTCCCTCCTCCCGGCCGGTGGGGCCAAGTCGCTCGTTGGTGGTGGCCTTGACCCCCACCTGATCCGCTTCCACCCCTAGCCGCTGGGCAATCGCCCCCCGCATGGCGTCGATATGGGGGCGCAGTTTGGGCCGTTCCGCCACCACCACCGCATCCACATTGACCACCTCCCAGCCCCGCTCGCGGATCAGTCCCATCACCCGCTCCAGCAGTTCCAGGCTGTCGGCCCCTTTCCAGCGGGGATCCTCGGGCGGAAAGTAACGGCCGATATCCCCCAGGCCCAGGGCCCCCAGCAGGGCGTCCATCAGGGCATGGACCAAGACATCCGCATCACTGTGGCCATCAAGGCCAAGGCCTGCCGGATGCTCCAGCCGCTGGCCCCCCAGGATCAGGGGCCGACCGGGCACCAGCCGGTGGATGTCGTAGCCGTTGCCGATCCGAATCGGCATCAGGGGCTTCCGCTGCACCGCCATCCCATCGCCAGCGTCTGCCACCTCTGCTTGCCCCTGTGATTGGTCGATGGCACCAGTTTCCCAGGAGGAGCCCTGGCCGTGGGGGGGGGCTCGGCTTTTCAGGGCTTGCTACCTCCAAGCCAGCGCTCATGCAGATCGGGCCGGCGTTCCTGGGTGCGCTGCTGCTGCTGCTCCTGGCGCCAGCGCGCAATGGCGGCGTGGTCGCCACTGCGCAACACCTCCGGCACCTCCATCTCCCGGAACACCGCCGGGCGTGTGTAGTGGGGATGTTCGAGCAGAAGGCTGCTGTGGCTTTCCTCCTCCAAAGAGGCGGGGGTGCCCACGGTGCCTGGCAGTAGCCGGACCACCCCGTTGATCACCGTGGCGGCCGGCAGTTCTCCACCGGTGAGTACGAAATCGCCGATCGAAACCTCCTCGTCGGCAAGGCTGCGGATCCGCTCATCGAAGCCTTCGTAGTGGCCGCAAAGGAGCACCAACTGGTCGTAGCCCGTGGACCAGCGCCGCAGGTCCGCCTGGTGCAAGGGATGGCCCTGGGGGCTCATCAGCAGCACTCTGCGGCGAACCAGCTGGGGAATCGCCTCGAAGGCGGCAAACACCGGTTCGGGTTTGAGCACCATCCCTGCCCCACCGCCGTAGGGCTGGTCGTCGACCTTGCGGTAGCGGTCGGTGGTGTGGTCTCGGGGGTTGTGGACGTGCAGCTCGGCGATGCCCGCGCTGAAGGCCCGGCCGATCACTCCCAGCTCCAGAAGGGGGGCAAAGGCCTCCGGGGCCAGGCTCACCACATCGAGGCGCATCGCTCAGTTGCCGCCTGCGCCCTGGCTTCCCCCTGGCCCGGTGGGGGTTTCACCGACAGGGGGGGTGGGGCGGCTGACCCGGCGGATCTCGGAGCTGAAGCTGGCCCGGCCGGGCTGGCCGTCGCGGCGCTGTTCCACGCTGCTGCGCAGGCGAAGGTTGGGCTTGGTGAACCAGATCCACTCCCGCACCACGCCCTGCTCTCCCAACTGGGTGAGTTCAAGGCTGCCGTCGGGCCAGAGCTGCCAGGTGCCGCTGGCCAGCGGCTCGCCCTGGGCGCCGAGATGCTGGAAATCACCGGCGGTTTGGAAGCGCAACCGCTGCCGGGATGGGTCCCCGCCCTCCCCGGCGGGTGGGGTCAGCACCAGTCCGCCCGGCTCCCCATCCCGCTCCGGCGGCAGGTAGGCCACCACCAATGCGCCGCGATGGGCGGCATGCCAGGGCTGATCCCGTTTGGACTTGCCGGAATCAGCGCCCGATGCGGCCGCCTGGAAAGGGCCCTCGGCAGCTGCGGTGGCTGGCGGGGGGGGTGTTGCTGTAGCGCTTCGGTCGCCGACCTCCAACTCGAAGCTGCTGCGCACGGCCAGCCAGTCGCCCGCGCAGAACTCGAGGAAGCTGCGCAGGTCCTGGGGGGGGAAGTCGCACACGCTGGCTGGTTGACGATCGCTGCGGCCATCCTCTCAGCCCCCAGGCGGTATCCCCTGGCCCTGCAGGGAACCTGAGCGCCACCAGGACCGTCGTCGCTCAGGCCCCGTCGTAACCCAGTTCGGCCAAGCGGGTCGGATGGCGCCGCCAGTGGGGCACCACCTTCACAAACAACTCCAGATACACCGGGCCGTCGAATACCTTCTGCATCTGCAGCCGGGCCCCCCGGCCGATCTCCCGCAGCATGCTGCCGCCTTTGCCGATCAGGATCGCCTTCTGGCTGCTGCGTTCGACTACCACCGTGGCCAGCACCGCGGTGCGAGGGCCATCTTCCACGATCCGCTCCACCCGCACCGCCACGGAATGGGGAACCTCCTCGCGGGTCTGGTGCAGCACCTGCTCACGAATCAGTTCAGCCAGCAGCAGTTGCTCCGGCTGGTCGCTCACCGTGTCGGCGGGGTAGAGGGGGGGGCCGGGCGGCAGGGCAGCGATTAGGCTGTCCACAAGGTCCGCACTTCCTGATCCATCGAGGGCGCTCAGGGGATGGAGGGGCCAGGCGAGATCGGGTTGACCATCGGATCCCACCAGCAGCTCGCGGTAACTGGCCAGCAGCTCCCCGGCCATGCCGGGGTCCACCAAATCCTGCTTGTTGAGGGCTACCTGCACCGGCACCTTCACCTGCCGCAGCAGATCGACGATGAAGCCATCCCCCCGGCCCGCTGGTTGGCTGCCATCCACCAGCAGGAGCACCACATCCACATCGCCAATGGCGCTTCGGGCGCTTTGCACCAACCGCTCCCCCAATAGGTGGTGCGGTTTGTGGATGCCGGGCGTGTCGAGCAGCACCAGCTGGGCCAGCGGGGTGGTGAGCACGGCGCGGAGTCGGTGCCTGGTGGTCTGGGCCACCGGTGAGGTGATGGCCACCTTTTGCCCCACCAGCTGGTTGAGCAGCGTGCTCTTGCCCACGTTGGGCCGGCCGATCAATGCCACGAAGCCGGATCGGAAGCCTTCGGGTTGGCTGGGCGGGGCCGGTGGAATCTGCATCCCCCAAGCCTGGCAGTCGGTCGGGCGGCTCGCGGTTGGGTTTGTTTTCGGAATCTGCGGGTCTTCATAGGCTGGCCATGCCCTTGTTGCCGGGCTCGCTCCCCCTCCATGAACGCCGAAACCGCAGCACCACAGCCCAGCTTTCCCCAGGCCATGGAGATCACAGCCCAGTGGTTGGCTCTCTGGGAGGCTGGCGAGATCAGCGATGAGGTGCTCGCCGATCGGGTTGGCGAGCTGGTGGCCAGCCGTGATGGGGCCCGTGGCTTTTTTGTGGTGGCCCTCTCCGGCGACAGTCCCCTGCTGGATCGCCTGCCGGACTCCCTGCTCTTCCACCTCCGAGGGGCGGGGGAGGGTGTGGTTGATCTCACGGCCCGCAATCTGGCCATGTCCACCGCCATGGCCCTGGAGCATCAGCGCAGCGGTGATCCGGCCCAGGAGGCGCGCTCAGGACGGGTTCGCGAGCGAAGCACCGAGCTGTTGCGGCGCCTTGATCCCCTCCAAGTGAAGGATCGGCTGGAGACGCTGCTGGAGGCGGCCGAAGCAGGAACCGGTGAGGATCAGGCGTTTCTGGAGCGCTGGGGCTACGACGCCGACCAGCGCAAGGCCATTGCGATGGCGGTGTTGGCCGTCGCTGAATAGGGCTCATTCAGGCAGGCAGTGCCGCTAGAGGGGACTCCAGAGCGGCCGCTCCCCCTGCCGATAAGGCAGGGGAGGACTCCAAGCGGGGGGCGGACCATTGCCCCA
>JBAXOO010000109.1:0-5929 GCA_037133235.1 Cyanobium sp. ELA507 | reverse complement strand
GGGCCGCGGCACCAGCCGCAACGGCGGCCGCCGTTGCGGCTGGTGCCGCGGCCCGAGGGTCTGCTCCAGATCCACACCGCCCCCTTCCGGGGCAGCGTGGCTGCGGTCTTCAGCCAGGCCTTGCGCAGCGCCGGCTTGGGCAGCCGGGTGTTGATCAGCCAGTTTCTCAAGGGTGGCGTGGACCAGGGGGTGGAAGGATCCCTGTGGTTATGCGGTCGTCTCCAGTGGCTGCGGCCGGCCACGCCCTATTGCCTCGATCAGGAGGCCCCTGGCCTGGCTGCGGCCGCAGGCGCCCCCCCGGCCCTGGACTCCTTCGCCATCGGTGCGCTGGAAGCGGTGCGTGCCGTCTGGGCGTATAGCCGCGAGCAGTTGATGGCCGGCGCCGTGGATCTGCTGGTGCTCGATGAGCTGGGTTTGGCGATCGAGCTGGGCTACCTGGCGGCCAACGAGGTCACCGACACCCTGGAGCGGCGGCCGGCCCATCTGGATGTCATCCTGACGGGCCCGGCCATGCCGGAGGCCCTGATGGCCATGGCCGACCAGGTGACCGAACTGCGCCGCGCCCCCTAGGTACTGCTGCCAGCCGTACTCCCGCCAAGCCAATGCTCAAGAACGACCGCTGGATCAACGAGCAGGCCGCCGCCGGCATGCTCCAGCCCTTCCAAGGCACCCTGGTGCGCCACCTCGATCCCGAAGCCCGCAGCGGGCCGGTTCTGAGTTTTGGCTGTTCCTCCTACGGCTACGACCTACGGCTCTCCAGCAAGGAGTTTCTAATTTTCCGCCATGTGCCCGGCACGGTGATGAACCCGAAGCGGTTCAACCCGGCCAACCTGGAGCCGGCGCCACTGCACCACGATGAGGATGGGGAGTACTTCATCCTGCCGGCCCATTCCTACGGCCTCGGGGTGGCGCTCGAAAAGATGAAGGTGCCGGCCAATATCACCGTGATTTGCCTGGGCAAGAGCACCTATGCCCGCCTGGGCATCATTGTGAACACCACGCCAGCCGAGGCTAGCTGGGAGGGCCATCTCACCCTGGAGTTCAGCAATTCCTCCGGCGCCGACTGCCGTATCTACGCCAACGAAGGCATCTGCCAGCTGCTCTTTTTTGAGGGTGATCCCTGCGAGACCACCTATCAGGACCGGGCCGGTAAGTATCAGCATCAACCCGAGCGCGTGACCTTGGCGAAGGTGTGAATCCGGTCGCCGCAGTTGGGCTTTGGTTTAACGAATGCTGGTCAGGCCATAGCGCAGGCCGAGGATGAGGGCGTGGAGGCGGTTTTTGGCGCTGAGGTTGCCGATCAGTCGCTTGGTGTAGGTTTTGGCCGTCTGTTCGCTGATCTGCAGGTTGTCGGCGATTTCGCGATTGCTCATGCCATCGGCCAGGCAATGGAGGATGTCGTAGTCCCGGTCCTTGAGGTCCAGGCTGGCTGTTTTCTCGGAGATGTCGCGAATGCGCTGGCTGCGATAGCGCCTGCCTCCACTGACGGCCAACAGGGCGGCCCCCATCACACCCCTGGCCTCAATCATTTCTTGGAAGAGGAAGATGCTGTCGATTTCCTCGGAATCGAAAGCGCGTTGGTCGATCTGATTGCCGGTGCAGATCAGCAGAGTTTTCGTGGACGGGCAGATTGTTTTGGCAATCTGGCAAAGGTGAAAGCCATCGCCCTGCTCCAATTGATCCGTGCAGACCAAAAAGCCTATGGACCGTTTGCGGAGCATTTCTAGACAGCTGTTGGCGTCGGTTCCTGCATAGCGAATCAGATTGGGATCTCGGAGGGCCAGCATCAGGGGAAGTAACTGCTCTTCCCGTTGCATGGCGATGGCGACGCAGGGCTCGATTCCACTTCTGGTTATGGCCTCAATAATGACCTTGCGGCTCTGAATCAGTGAGGCGATTCTGTAGGTCAAATCCATTGAGGCCATGCCTTGGATTTTTTAATGATAGCAAAACTTTTCGGGCCTCTGCTCCAATCATCAGTCTCACAGGAGTGGGCCCAGCTTGGTTGATGCCGCATCGTGATGTGTGGCTGTAGGCGAGTTCGATCGGTGGAAGTCTGTACTCACTCGGACCTTCAGGCTCACCTTGCGGTACCCGTTCGGCGATAGTTCGAAGCGTTGTTGTGGTCTGTATTTCTCTGTTTCTGGGCAAGACGTCCCATGGCGAGGTGACAGGGTGTCCCCTTTGGGGGATCGTCAGCGGCCGGTCACGGGGTGTTGAATCCAGAGGAAACGCCGATTGATGATGTCAACCGCGATTGCCAATACGGGAGATTCGTCTCTCCATCTGCTGCTGGATGGCTCGCTCTGGGATGGTGGGCTGACGGCGAAGTTGACGATCACGAATAGTGGCAATGTGCCGCTGGCGGACTGGAGTCTTGGCTTTGAAAGTGATGTGCTGATCAATGGCAACCCCTGGGGCTTGACCGTCACAGTCACCAGCTTGGCTGATGGCCATTACCGATACATGCTCACCGGTGTTGACTGGGGTGCGGCCTTGGCTGCCGGTGCTTCGGTCACCGTTGGTTTCACGGCCACCCGGCCCGCGGGGGCTGCTACTGGTGCCCTGCAGGCTTCGGATTTGTTTGTCAGTCAGCCTCTGCTCAGTGCCGCCCCGTTGCCGATGCCCAGCACGGCGCCCTCCGCCACGCCATCACCAACGCCACCTCCCACACCAACCCCCACACCAGCAACAGCACAAACGCCAACGCCCACCCCGCCGACCGCGCCCACGGCTGAAGTGAATCCCAGTTCGTTCGCGGTGAAGGGTGGCGGCAATAATTATGCCGAGGCCCTGCAGAAGTCGTTTCTGTTTTATGAGGGCCAGCGTTCCGGCAATCTTGATGAGGCCAGCAATCGCATCGATTGGCGCGGGGATTCAGGCCTCCGTGATGGATTGGATGGGGTTTATTTTGGCAACAACACCAGTGCTAATCTCCAGGCGGGAGTGAAGTTGGATCTCACCGGTGGCTATCACGATGCCGGTGATTATGGCAAGTTTGGCCTGCCTCTGGCTTCCAGTCTCACCAACCTCGCTTGGGGGGGATTGCAATTTGCCAAGGGCTATGCGGCTTCGGGCCAGAGTGATGAACTGCTGGCGGCCGTGAAGTGGGGCACCGACTACCTGCTCAAGTGCAATGTGCTCGATTCTTCGGGCAAGACCTCCTTTTTCGTGGCCCAGGTCGGTGATGCCGATGCCGACCACGCCCTCTGGCAACCGGCTGAAACCGAAACCATTCTCCGGCCTGCCCTGGCGGTGACGGCCAGCAAGCCAGGCTCCGATGTGGCAGGGGGGAGCGCCGCGGCGTTGGCGTCTGCCTCGATTCTGTTTCGCCGCACTGGTGATCTGGCCTATGCCGATCAGTTGCTGAGCAGCGCCGTAGCGCTATACCAGTTTGCCGATACCTACCGGGGCAAGTATTCGGATTCAATTCCAGCTGTGCAGGCGTTCTACAATTCCTACAGTGGTTATGTTGATGAATTAGCCAATGGGGCCGCGTGGCTGGCCCAAGCCGTGAAGGCGCAAGGTGGCGATGGTTCAGTCTATTTGAACAAGGCCCTCACTCTCTATACCACCAACATCGGCGGGCTGAACAAGGGCTGGACAGGAAACTGGGATGACAGCTCCTATGCGACAGCCGTGTTGTTGGCCCAGCAGACGGGTTCAACGGTGATCAAGCAGCAGGTGGAGGGCTGGCTGAACAACTGGGTGACGGGTGGCAATGGCGTGCAGATCACGACGGGCGGCCTGCGCTGGATCAGCCAGTGGGGTTCGCTTCGCTACGCCGCCAATACGGCCTTTCTCGCCGATGTCTATGCCAGCAGTGTTAACGATCCAAATGGTGCATACACCGCTCTTGCGCAGCAGACCGTGGACTACATCCTCGGGGTCAATCCCCGCCAGTCCAGTTACCTGGTGGGCTATGGCAACAATTTTCCCCAGCAACCTCACAGCCGCGAGGCATCGGGGGTGGGCTGGGATGGTTTCCGCAATGGTTTGCCCAATGCCCATATCAATTTTGGTGCCCTGGTGGGTGGACCCACCCAGCCGAATGACACCTCCTATGTCGATCTGCGCAGTGATTATGTGTCCAACGAGGTGGCGATTGATTACAACGCTGGCCTCACCGGCGCCTTCGCCCGCAGCGTCGAACTCAAAGGTGGTGTTGCGCTCACCGATGCGGAGCTGGACGCGTTGCCCGGCATCACCATCCATTCCCTGACGCCAACCCCAACCCCAACTCCAACTCCAACTCCAACGCCAACGCCAACACCGACACCAACCCCCGCGCCGGTGAATCAAGGGGCGGCCACGTTTGCCATCAGCGGCGTGGCCGCCCTCGGACAGACCCTGACGGCTGTTCAAAGCGCCAACGATCCCAATGGCCAGGGCAGTGGGGGCTACAGCTACCAGTGGCAGGCCTCCGGCGATGGGGGCCAGAGCTGGAGCCCCCTTGGGGCCAATGCCCCATCCCTGCTGCTCAGCCACGCCGAGGAGGGCCGGGCGGTGCGCCTGAAGGTGGCCTACACCGATGCCGCCAATTTTGCCGAGACGGTCTTCAGCGCTGCCCAGCTTGTGCCCTTCGTCAATGACGGACAGGCACGCTTCAGCCTGCTTGGCAGTGGGGCGGTGGGGCAAGCAATCAGCGCCAGCGAGACCCAGGCCGATCCGGATGGTGACGGCAGCTTCGCCTATCAGTGGCAGGCCCAGGCCAGTGCTGGTGGCACATGGGAGGCGATTGCAGGAGCCAATGGCGCCAGTTTTGTGCCGACCACGGCTCAGCAGGGTCAGAGCCTGCGGCTGCAGTTGAGCTATCGCGATCGCCAGGGATTCTCGGAGACCGTCGATACCGGCAGCGTGGCCGTACCCGCGGCGACGATCACCACCCCACCCACGCCTGTTCAGCCGATCTTTGATCCCGGTGGTGCCATCAAACCGGCGGTGCCCACCCCCAGCTCGCCGGCCTTGAAGGTGAGCGTGGCCGGCTCGATCTGGTACCGCGGGCTCACGGCCCAGATCACGGTGACCAACACAGGAATGCAGGCCCTGAACGGCTGGAGCCTCACCTTTGACACCACCCACCAGCTCAGTGGTGCCCCTTGGGGAGCAAACCTGAGCCAGGTGAATCTCGGTGGTGGTCTCTATCGCTCCACCTTGAGCGGCAAGGACTGGGGCGCGAATCTGGCCGCCGGCGCTTCGGTGACCGTGGGTTTCAACGCCAGCCAGGGCCTGGGCCTGGGGGAAGCCGGCACTCTCACGGGGCCTGCCCTGTTCTCCAGCAGCGCCGCCCAGCTGGCGGCCACCCCGGGCAACCCCGCCTATCTGAGCGGCGATGGGGCCGCCAACCTGCTCAGGGCGGGCAGTGGCGCCGATCAGCTCACGGGCCTGGCGGGCAACGACGTGTTCCAGGTGAGCCGCCTGGGGCAGTCGTCACTGGCGGCGTTGGATCGCATCACCGATTTCGCCATCGGCGTCGACAGCCTCGATGGCCCGACGGCGGTGGCCGCCTCCCAGGTGGCCAAGCTGGGAGCGGTGGCGCTGCTCAGCGAAGCCGGTGTGGCCACGCTGCTCACGCCCACCAGCTTCCTGGCCAGCAAGGCGGCCACCTTCACGTTCGGTTCAGGGCCGACCACCCGCACCTTCGTGGCCTTAAACGACGCGGTGGCCGGTTTCCAGGCCGCCAGCGATGGGGTGCTGGAGATCACCGGCTACGGCGGCGATCTGCGGGGGCTGGCGGTGATTTGAAGCGGCCCGGGTTGGGGGATGGTGCCGACGAATTCCTTTCCTGGCGACCCCCCATGGCCATCCCGTCGTTCTCCGCTTCAGTCCCGTTCGCCCGCACCTGCGGCGAAGGGATTACGCCGGATCACGGCGCTCAGGCCCAGCCGCTCGCGCCACTCGGCCAGGGGCCTGGGCCAGCCTTCCTCCC
>JBAXOO010000108.1:0-5993 GCA_037133235.1 Cyanobium sp. ELA507 | reverse complement strand
GGGTCGGCTGCAGGGGCTGGTTCCGCTCCTGGGCCTGGGCCCGCAGGGGCAGCGCGGCGCCGCCGGCGATCAGAGCCAGCAGCAGCAGGGGCTGGAGGGCTTTCATCGGCGATCGACCAGGGCCTTGGCCACCGAGCCCGCCATCGAGCGGATCAGCTCGGCGGAGCGCGGATCGTTGAAGGGCCCCTTGACCATGAAGGCGGCCACGGCCCGCTGGCCATTGGGCAGCTCGATCAGGGCGGCGTCGGCGTAGGCGATGCCGATGTCGCCGGTTTTGTTGTACACCGTGACGCCGAAGGGTTGCAGTTCGCTGTCCGGGTCAGCGGCATCCTTGCCCAGGCCCATCAGCAGCCCCAGCGGGATCAGGGTGTTGGTGTGCGAGTGGGAGAGAATCTCGCGGTACAGGTCGCGGGCCCTGGGGCTCAGCTTCTGGCCGGTGTCCACCAGGGCGATCGTGCGGGCCAGGTCGCGGGAGCTGGTGGTGTTGGTGCCATCGAGATCGGGCAGCCAGTTGTTGACCACCGTCGAGGCCAGCCCCAGGCTCTGCAAGCGGGCATTGACCGCCGTTTTGCCCCCCAGGCGTTTGATCAGCAGGTTGGTGGCCGTGTTGTCGCTCACCCGGATCATCTCGGTGGCGGCCTCATAAAAGGGGAACCTGGTTCCGGCGGGCCTGGCCCCCATCCAGCCGGCCCCGCCTCCCATCACCTCCTTGCTCAGGGTCAGGGGTTCGTTCCAGCGCAGCTTGCCGCTGTCGAAATCCTCAAGGGCGGCCAGCAGGATCGGCGATTTGATCGAACTGGCGGCGGGCAGGGGGATGTCGGGCTGGAGCTGGGCGTAGCGGCCGTCATCGAGCACCAGCAGGAAGCCACTCGCGGTCAGCCCCTTCTGGGCCGCCGCCAGGGACTTCCAGGTCTGGCTGAGCGCGCTGAGCTCCCGCCTCGGTTCAAAGCGGCCGGAGGAGAGGCCGCCGCTGGGCGCCACCCGGGGCGAGGGATCCACCTTGGGAACCCCCACCGATCCCTGGGCCAGGCGCGGCGCCATCGTTTTGAGGCCCGTGCCGACGATCACCCCCAAGCCCACCCCCATCACGACAAGGCGCAGCAACAGCAGCAGGGGCTGGGTCCAGGGATTGTTGCGAGGACGGGAGGAACGGCCGGAGCTCACGGGGGTGGGCAGGGTCAAATTGATGCTCGACGCTAGTGGTCTTCGCCGCTTGCACAAGGGCGGCGGCTTGCCCAGCGCAACTGGCACACCATGCCGCGCAACAGGGCCACCTCCTGGGACCTGATCTGGGCTCGCTGCAGCAGCCCGCGCAGCTTGGCCATGCGGGCATGGGCGGTGTGGGGATAGAGATAGCCCACCTCCAGCAGCAGGGCCTCCGCATCGGCCAGGGCCGCCTCCAGCAGGCCGCGCGGGCAGGGATCGGCGCCGCTGTCGGTGAGGGGCGGTGTGGCAGCCGCTGCCGCCAGCTCCCGGGGGACGGGCGGATCGGCGCTGGCTGGGTTGCATCGCAGGCCATGCAACTCGTGCAGCACCACGGCCACGGCATGGGAGAGGTTCAAGGACGCATAGGCGGGGCCGGTGGCGATCTGCAGGATGCGGCCGGCCTGCAGCAGCTCGTCGTTGCTCAGACCCCGGTCTTCGCGGCCGAAGACCAGGGCGGCCGGCGCCGACGTGGCATCGCCACCTTCAGCGGCCAGCAGCCAGCGGAGCGCCTCCACCGGCGGGCTCGGTGGCAGCGGTTCGCCTTCACCGCGGCCGCTGCTGGCCACGACGCGGCTGCAGTCGGCCAGGGCCGCCGCCAGGCTTGGATAAGTGCGCGCCCGCTCCAGCAGAGCCACCCCGTGCACGGCCATGCGGCGGGCCTCCTCGCCGAGGGGATCGCAGCGCGGCGCCACCAGCCGCAGGCCAGCGATGCCGAAGTTGGCGCAGAGCCGCGCCACGCTGCCGACATTGAGGGGGCCGGCGGGTTCCACCAGCACCAGCTGGATGTTCAGTTGGATGTTCAGTGGCGCGCTGCTCATGGCGGGCCGGCTCAAGGGCATCGGTTCAAGAGGGAAGACTGTGGAGGAAGGCCAGCAGATCGGCCATCGCCTGCGGTTCGGGCTGGAAGCGGGGCATCGGCGGCGTGCGGCCACTCACCACCTGCTGGATCAGCTGGCGGTCGTTCTTGCGACGGCTGACGCCGTGCAGATCGGGCCCCACCAGCCCCTGGGCCGCCAGTCCATGGCAGCCGGCGCAGTTGAGCCGGAACAGCCGGCCGCCGTTGGCCGTCGACCCCACCAGCTCGAGCGTGGCCTGGGTGTAGGGATCGCTGTGGGTGGCACCGAGCAGCAGCAGCGCCAGCACCAGGCAGGCGCTGGCGGCCAGCAGGATCAGGGCCTTGACGAGGCGGCTCAGGGCTGGAGTCGCTGCGGTCGCCTCAGGCGGTGGGAGGGATTCTGCGGGGGTGGGCATCGGGGCGTTGGCGGAACCGGCCGTCACGGATGGTGGCGGAGTGCCACGGTCTCGACTCCCATCATGGAAGAATGGGGCCAAGTCCACGCTTTTGCGGTCCCGATGATCGAACCCCTGCTCTGCGGCATCGTGCTCGGTTTGATCCCCGTCACCCTGGTGGGTCTGTTTGTGGCGGCCTGGAACCAATACCGCCGTGGCAGCGCCCTAGGCGGCTGAGCCCCGAGCTCACCATGCCCTCGGCCTGAAGGCTGCGCGTCAGCGCCTCTGCCTGGATTCTGTCCGGGTTGCAAGGGCAGTAGCTGCCAGCACCTGAACCGCAGCCTCCAGCTTCTGGGCATCAGCCTCCAGCCAGGAGCTTCTAGGAATCAGCTTCCAGCAGCACCACGGTGCTGCCGCCGTAGCGGCGGCTGTCCCGCAGTCGCCAGCCCTGTGGGGGAGGCGGCACCCGTTCGCTGGGGCATTCCCACACCAGGGTACCGCCGGCGCCGAGCCAGCCGCCCCGGGCCACGGCCGCGGCAATGGCGCTGTGCAGATCGGCGGGCCAGGGTGGGTCGGCGTAGATCAGATCGAAGCCCCGGGCCGGATCCTGCACGGCATCCCCGGCAGCGCCCGGCCCTTTGACGTTCCCAGGAGCCCCGGGACTGGCCCCGCCATCGCCGCTGGAGCCATCAGCCATGGAACCGGCGGAACCGGCGTGCCTGGACGCCGCGTCGCCGGGGCGGGGCCGAGCGAGCCAGGAGAGCACCTCGGCCTGCACCACCTCAATCGCTGGGGGCGGATCCTGGCGTCTCAGGCCGCCGGCCACGGCCGCCAGATTGGCGCGGGCGACGGCGGCGATGCGCCGGTCCCGTTCGACGGCCATAACCTGGCGGGCTCCCCGCTGCAGGGCCTCGCAGGCCATCACACCGCTGCCGCAGCAGAGATCCAGCCAGCGACAGCCCGCCAGCTCCGGCGCCAGCAGATTGAACACGGCCTGGCGCACCCGTGCCGCCGTGGGCCTGGCCAGCTCGCCGGGGGGGCTCTGCAGGCGGCGACCGCCGCTGAGTCGCAGGCTCACCGGCAGGCCACCCAGTCGAGCCAGCGGCGCAACATCGCCACGCCGACGGGCCCCGACTTCTCCGGATGGAACTGGCAGGCGGCGATGGTGTCCTGCCAGATGGCCGCCGTCACCGGCGTGCCGGCCCAGTCCACCCAGGCGGTGACGCTGTCGTGGTGCTCGGGCGCGGCGGCGTAGGAGTGCACGAAATACACCCAGGCATCGTGGTCCTCGGCGCCCAGCAGCGGGCTGGCCACTCCCGGCAGCAGCGGCGCCCAGCCCATGTGGGGAATCGGATGGTGGGGCACCCTGGGCAGGGCCTTGACCCGGCCGGCCAGCAGGCCCAGGCCAGGGCTGCTGCCCTCATCGCTGCCCTCGAACAGCAGCTGCAGCCCCAGGCAGATGCCGAGCAGGGGGCGACCGGCGCCGCAGGAGGCCTGGATGGCGTCCACCAGCTGGCCCTGATGCAGCCGCTCCATGGCCGGATCGAAGGAGCCCACCCCCGGCAGCACCAGGGCATCGCAGCCCTCCATGGCGGCGGCGCCGTGGATCGGGATGATCTCGGCCTCGAGGCGCTCAAAAGCCCGCTGCACCGAATGCAGATTGCCCATGCCGTAGTCGATCAGTCCGATACGGCTCATGGCTGCACGATTCCCTGCGGAACCCGGGCGGCCGGACAATCGAGAGCGGGGCTGGCGGGCAGATCCAGGCCGTTGAGATGGTCGATGAACTGATACAGGCGACCGACCCGTCGCTTGTCGAGGCGCAGGCGCAGACAGGGAACCATCAGGCCATTGTCATCCACACTTTCACCCGCCTGGATCGCTCCCTCAGCCAGCATGTCGGCGAAGTCATGGTTCAAGCGGGGCAGCATCTGCCGTGGGATCGGCGCATTCAGCAGCAGCTCGGTGCGGTCTTCGCCGGGGCGGGCACTGTGGAACACCCGGTAGAAGCGGCTGATGCGGGCCACCGCTTCCTCGGCGCAGCTGGCCTCGACGATCAGATCGACGTCCTCCGCTGAAATCAGCTGGCGCTCGGCCAGCACCTGGTGGATGCTCTGCTTCCACTGGCACCAGAAGTCATCGCCGGCGGGGGCCAGCAGCACCAGGGGGATCGGCGGCGTGCGACCGGTCTGGATCAGGGTCAGGCATTCGAACAGTTCATCGAGGGTGCCGAAGCCACCGGGCATCACCAGCAGGGCATCGCTCTCGCGCAGAAAGAAGAGCTTGCGGGTGAAGAAGTAGCGGAAGAACAGCAGCCGGCCTTCCGAGGCACTGACAAAGCGGTTGGCGTGCTGCTCGAAGGGCAGATCGACATTGAGGCCGATGCTGTGCTCACAGCCGGCGCCGCTGTTGGCGCCTTCCATGACGCCACCACCGGCGCCGGTCATCACCTCGAAGCCCGCTTCCACCGCCAGGCGGGCCACCTGCTCGGCCAGCGCGTAACAGGGATCCTGGACCTGGGTGCGGGCCGAGCCGAAGACGGTGATCTTGCGGGCCGCCCTGCGTGGCCGGAACACCTCCAGGGCCTCACTGATGTCGGCCAGACAGCCGCTCACCAGGCGCCAGGCATCGGCTTCATTCTCATCGCGCGCCACCTCCAGCAGGGAGATGACGGCATGCTCGATGAAGCGCCGTTGCGGATGGCCTTCCAGTTGGGAGGCCAGGGACTGGAGGGGGCTGCGCGGGCTGGCGGCGGCGGGAGGAACGGGGCTCAGAGGTGTTTGGAAATGGTGCCGGAGAGGGTGGTCTTGGGCACGGCACCGACGACGGTGTCGACCTTCTCGCCGCCCTTGAACAGCATCAGGGTGGGGATGCTGCGGATGCCGTACTGGCTGGCGACGTTGGGGTTTTCGTCGGTGTTGAGTTTGAAGACCTTGATCTTGCCCTCGAACTCCTTGGCGATTTCATCGACGATCGGCGCCACCATGCGGCAGGGGCCGCACCAGGGGGCCCAGAAGTCGACCAGCACAGGCACCTCGCTTTTCAGAACGTCCTGCTCGAAAGAAGCGTCGGAGACGGCGGCAGCGCTGGACATCCTTTCGTGGGGTTCGGGTCTGGGGAATCTAGCAACGCCGTTCCGGTGCTACCAACCGGAGGGGCCATGGTGTTGCAGGCCTTAAGGCGAGGTGATCGAAAGACAAAAAGCCCGGACGCGCCGGGCCGGGGGGTGTGAGGAGTGTGCGAGCCGGAGCCCCCACGGGTTCAGGCTAGCTCCATCTCGCCCTGAGGCGGGCTCGTCCTGAGGTGAGACTCGCGTGGGGATCCCTACTTGCCCATGCCCAGCTGCTGGGCTTTCTGGTACACCTTGCCCTCGGTGAGCAGGGACGGAGCCACCACCACTTCCACCTGCTGCATCTCCTTGATCGTGCGGGCGCCGAGCGTGCCCATCGAGGTGCGGATGCAGCCCAGCAGGTTCTGGGTGCCGTCGTCGAGGCCGGCGGGACCCCGCAGGATCTTCTCGAGGCTGCCGGTGGTGCCCACCTTGATGCGGGTGCCGC
>JBAXOO010000107.1:0-6014 GCA_037133235.1 Cyanobium sp. ELA507 | reverse complement strand
AAGGTCTCCAAGTCCATCGACCTGGTGGACGAGACCGTCACCGTTCAGCGCCGCGCCGTCAACCGCGCTGCCCTGGAAGATGCCTTCAAAGAGCGCGTGTTTGAACTCTCCGAGTTCGACGAGCGTGCCCTTGTCAGCAAGCGTGCCCAGGTTGTCGAAGAAGTCAACCTCGCCAAGCAGGCCGAAACCAAGGGTCAAACCGTCACCGAAACCGTGCGTCGCTCCGATGTGCGTGCCGAGCGGGTTGATGCTGATGGCAAGGTGATCGAAACCGTTCACTCCACCGAGCGCGTCTGATCACCGCTGGCTGGGGTTTCGGCCCCAGCCTCTCCCCGCAATAGCCCCCTTGGGGCCATCCTTAAGGGGGCCGAAGGGCCCCCTGTTTTCTCGCTGATTCGGAATGTTCCGCCGCACGTTGCGCGCCTTGTTGGGTGTTGATTCGTCCCCTGCCGTCGATCCCACCGTCCTGCCTTCGCCCTCCGCCCCCGCCAGCTCCCGGAGTTCCGCCGTGACCGCTCCTTACACGCCCGAGACCACCCAGAACCTCGTTGTCGTCGGCGAGAACGGCGAGCTCTACAGCCTCCTGCAGCGCAGCAACGACAACGGCATCGACACGCTGCTGCTGGGCCGGGGCGATGGCTCCCAGATCACCCTCCCCTTCACCGATCTCATCTGGAAGGGAGCCGGTACTTGGATGCTCAGCGACGCCGTGCGCGATGCCCGGGGTCTGGTGATTCCGGTGGTGGAGGAGCGGCTCGAGGTTTCCCGCGAGCGGGTCGAAACCGGCCGGGTGCGAATTAGTAAATCAGTGGAAGCCCGCGAGGTGGTGGTCGACGACCCCCTCAAGCGCGAAACCGTGCGGGTCGAACACGTGCCGATCAACCAGGTGGTGACGGGCGATGTACCCCAGGTGCGCGAAGAAGGCGATGTCACCGTGATTCCGATCCTCGAAGAACGGATCGTGACCCGCACCGAGCTGGTGCTGGTGGAAGAAGTGCGCATCCACCGCGACCACAGCGAGTACTACGACCCCCAACGGGTAACCCTGCGCAAGGAAGTGGTGGCCGTGGAGCGTTTTGGCGAAGATGGAAACCCACTGCCGTCCTAGTCGCTCATTCCAAGTCTTGATCATCTTCACAGAAACAAGTTGATCAGACTCTGAATAAACGCAGACAAACTTGAAATTCCGGCCAGACTTTCTATGGGGTCTAATCACCCAAGTGAGATCCTCTCCTTGGCGTTCATGTTTAGCCCTATTCAGTTCTTCCTGTATTCATCCCAATGGAAGTCCCAACTTCTCCCATGAGCCACCGCAAGGTCAGAACCCTGATGGCCACCTTGGCCTCGTTGGTATTCTGCATCACTCTCCTGTTCAACGTATCCACCGCCTCTGCCGCAACCTTGGCAGACGACATGGTGCAAGCCAGTAAGGATGCTTGCATCAATTTGGCCAAAAAGCGTGGCTTCGCCGTGGAAAACGTGATCGATGCCCAACCGGCTGACGGCGATAGTGCCCACGTGGTACTGAAGCTGGCCAAGGGCGGCGAACGCTTCGAATTCAACTGCGGTTTCTCCCAGAACATCCGCCAGTTCGTGGAAGCTGCCCCGGTGGTCACCACCACCCAAGCAACCACAACCCCCGCTAATCAACCCACCAATCGCGACAATCGCGTTGTCGATACCAACCGCGACACCAACAGGGATCGCACTGTGGTGGCCCAACGTGATCGTCAGCGCCAGCGTGATCAGGTTGTGGTCGCTGAGCCGAAGCGTGGTTCAGGATTTAACCCAGCCTGGTTGCTGCCCTTGTTGCTATTGCCCCTGCTCTTCCTCTTCCTGCGCAACCGTGATGGGGAGTCAGGTGAACCCACCAAGGTGGGTGTGTACGCCACCCCAGCTAAGCCAGCGGCGGTGAAGGTGGAAACCCCAGTCGTCACCACAACCACAAGCACAACCGTGAACAAGGTGGTGGAGGCGCTGCTCCGCGTCCAGGATTCCGCTATCGAAGTCCGTTCCGGCGCTGGGCTCACCAACTCCGTGGCGCGAACCATCCTGGCGGGCTCCAAGGTGCGCTTGAGCGGCCGCTATCAGAACGATTGGGCCGAACTGGCCGAGGGTGGCTGGATCAGCATCCAATCCCTGGCGTCAGACCCCCGTCAGAGCTAAGCGATCGGGAAGGAACGGGCCCGCAAGGTAGCTGTTCATTCCTGCACCCAAACCACGCCATTCAGCTGTCCTTACGGATTGGCATGACTCCTTCTCGGCCTAGCCTCTTCAAAATGAGGCTGGGCCGATTCCTAGGCTGCCTCGGTTGGCAGCCCAGCCTTGACCTCAAACGATTTCCGCTCACCGCCGCCGCTGGATCCCGAACCGGGCCCTTCCGGGCCCACTGCCATCGATCCACCGACATCGTGGGACGTGATCGTGATCGGCTCCGGCATCGGCGGACTGGTCACCGCCAGCCAGTTGGCCGCCAAGGGGGCGAAGGTGTTGGTGCTGGAGCGCTACCTGATTCCGGGGGGCTCGGGCGGCAGCTTCAAGCGGGCGGGCTACACCTTTGATGTGGGTGCCTCGATGATCTTTGGCTTCGGCCAGAAGGGGCACACCAACCTGCTGACCCGCGCCCTGGCCGATGTGGGCGAGCACTGCACCACCATCCCGGACCCCGCCCAGCTCGAATACCACCTGCCCGGCGGCCTCACCGTGGCGGTGGACCGCGACTACGAAGGCTTCATCGCTTCCCTCACCGCCCGCTTCCCCCATGAGGCGAAGGGCATCCGGGCTTTTTACGACACCTGTTGGCAGGTGTTCCGCTGCCTCGATGCGATGCCGTTGCTCTCGCTCGAGGATCCGGCCTACCTGGCCAAGGTGTTCTTCAAGGCGCCCCTGGCCTGCCTGGGGCTGGCCCGCTGGCTGCCGGTGAACGTGGGATCGGTGGCCCGCGCCCACATCCAGGACCCCGACCTGCTGCGGTTCATCGACATGGAGTGCTTCTGCTGGAGCGTGATGCCCGCCGATCGCACGCCGATGATCAATGCGGGCATGGTGTTCTCCGATCGCCATGCCGGCGGCATCAACTACCCCCAGGGCGGCGTGGGGGTGATCGCAGGCAAGCTGGTGGCGGGCCTAGAGCGCCATGGCGGCGCGATCCGCTACAAGGCCCGGGTGGTCAAGGTGCTGCTGGAGCAAGGCCGGGCGGTGGGGGTGCGGTTGGCCGGTGGCGAGGAGCTCCGCGCACGCCGTGTGGTGAGCAATGCCACCCGCTGGGACACCTTCGGGGACCCGGATGGTGTCGGCCAACGTTCCAGAGGTGCCAGCCCGAGCGCTGACAGCGGCGGCCACCAAAGCCTTGATGGTGTCGGGCAGTTCCCTGACGGTGGCGGTCAGCAACGCCTGGACGGTGCCGGGCAGCTCCCTGATGCCGGCGGGCCATCCCCCTCCGATCAAGCGATGCCCAGCCAGACCCTGATCGACGGCGCCGATACCCCCGACGCCGAGCGCACCTGGCGGCGCCGCTACAAGCCCTCCCCCTCCTTCCTCTCGCTCCACCTCGGTGTGAAGGCCGACCTGATCCCAGAGGGCACCCACGTGCACCACCTCCTACTGGAGCGCTGGGAGGAGATCGAAGCCGAACAGGGCACGGTGTTCGTGTCGATGCCCTCGCTGCTCGATCCCTCCCTGGCCCCAGCCGGCCACCACATCGTGCACACCTTCACTCCCTCCTCCATGGAGGCCTGGAGTGGCCTTTCCCCCACGGCCTATGCCGCCAAGAAGGAAGCCGACGCCAACCGCCTGATCGCCCGCCTCGAGGCAATCCTGCCGGGGTTGGCCGGCGCCATCACCCACCGCGAGGTGGGCACCCCCCGCAGCCACCGCCGCTTCCTGGGCCGCAGCGGCGGCAGCTACGGCCCCATCCCCGCAATGCGACTGCCGGGCCTGTTGCCGATGCCCTTCAACCGCACCGGCATCAGTGGCCTCTATTGCGTGGGCGATTCCTGCTTCCCAGGCCAGGGGCTCAATGCCGTGGCCTTCAGCGGTTTCGCCTGCGCCCACCGGATCGGGGCGGATCTGGGGCTCAATCCCTGGGCGTTGCCGGCCTGAGCCGCCGCCGCCTCAGTGATGAAAGCCATCCGAACCCTCTTGAGCCCGCGGCAGGGGTTCGCTGAGGCTCTCAAACCAGCCCACCGCCCGCTCGATGTCATCGAGTAGGGCGTCAGCCATGTCGCGGCTGAAGCCCGCCCGCACCACGAAGCGCAGCACCGCCCTCTCCTGGCAGTCGGCCGGCAGGGTGTAGGCCGGCACCTGCCAGCCCCGCTCCCGCAGCTTGTCGGAGAGGTGAAACACGCTCCAGTTCCGCACGGCGGGATCGATCTCCACGGCGAACACCGGCAGCTGGCCGAGTGGATGGCTCACCAGCCGCAGCGGCGGCAGAGCGCGGAGGCCATCGGCCAGGTGAGAGGCGATCGCCTCCAGGCTGGCCATGCGGTGGGCGAAGCCCTCGCGGCCGAGGTGCAGGAAGTTGAAGTACTGCGCCACCACCTGGGCGCCGGGGCGGGAGAAGTTCATGCCGATCGTGGGCATCTGGCCGCCGAGATAGTTGACGTTGAAGCGCAGCTCCTCGGGCAGTTGGTCGTCATGGCGCCAGAGCACCCAGCCCACCCCGGGCAGCACGCCGCCGTACTTGTGGCCGCTGCTGTTGATCGAGAGCACGCGTGGCAGGCGGAAATCCCAGACCAGATCAGGGGAATTGAACGGCGCCACGAAGCCTCCCGAGGCTGCATCCACATGAATGGGGATGTCGAGGCCGGAGCGCTCCTGCAGGGCATCGAGCTGCCTGCTGAGCTCCTCGATCGGCTCATAGCTGCCATCGAAGGTGCTGCCCAGGATGCCCACCACGCCGATCGTGTGCTCATCGCAGCGGGCTACGGCCTCCTCGGCGCCGAGCTGGAGACGATCCGCCGTGATCGGCACCAGGCGCGGCTCCACATCGAAGTAGGCGCAGAACTTGTCCCAGCAGATCTGGGTGTTGGTGCCCATCACCAGGTTGGGGGTGCCGCCGCTTTGGCCCGCCGCCCGGCGTCGCTGGCGCCAGTGCCACTTCATCACCAGGCCGCCGAGCATGCAGCCCTCGCTGGAGCCGGTGGTGGAGGTGCCCACGGCCTGGGCGGGATCGGGGGCATTCCAGAGATCGGCCAGGATCCGCAGGCAGCGCTGCTCCAGTTCGGCGGTCTGGGGATATTCGTCCTTGTCGATGATGTTCTTATCGGCGCATTCCTCCATCAGCCGCTTGGCCTCCGGCTCTATCCAGGTGCCCACAAAGGTGGCCAAATTCAAGCGGGCGTTGCCATCGAGCATCAGGTGGTCGTGGATCAGCTCGTAGGCGTTCTGGGCATCGAGGCCGCGGGCGGGGAGTGAATCACGGGGGATCTCGGCGGGCAGGTTGGCGGCGGCCAGGCGGGCGCTGAGGCCGGCGCTGATCCCGAGGTTGCTGGCGCGGCGTTTCGGCTGTGAGCTGGCGGTCATTGCGGGGAATCGAAAGGGAGGCCGGCGGGTTGAACACGGAACAGGAACCGAGGGCCAGGCAGTGGCGGCGAGGTTGGCGCACTTAGGCCGGGCCGCAATCATCTCCTCAGTTCATGCTCATTCAAGCCACAGCCTTCCGGGTCCTTCAAGGCACGCCTGGTGCCGCCGGATGAGCCCTTGGACGATCGAAGCAGCCCATAGGCCAAGCAGGTCGGCATCGGGAGCACGGCCCGAAGCTGTCGGAGGATCAGGATCCATCACACCACCACGGCCCCGGCCCCATCGCCGGCCCCCGATCCCGATGGACCTCTCCTACCGCCTTCACAGCGTCTTGCGGCCCACACCTCCGGCGCCTGGCGAGGGCCTGCGGCTGGCGATCTGGCAGGGCACGGGCAACGCAGCCACTCCCGAGGCCGTGGCCGAAAACCTCGAGCGCCTGGAGGCGGTCTGCGCCCTCGCCGCCGCCCAGGGGGTGCAGCTGCTGGCCTTCC
>JBAXOO010000106.1:0-6089 GCA_037133235.1 Cyanobium sp. ELA507 | reverse complement strand
GCAGCGCCGAAGACATCCTGGGCTTTGGCGATGATGGCCTCTGCCACTGACAGCACGCTCGCGATCGACCTGGTAGTGGACACCAGCGCCGTGATGGCGGTGCTGCTGCAGGAGCCGCTCGGTGATGCCGTGCTTGAACGCCTCTGCCAGGCGGCGCAGCCGGCGCTGGCGGCCCCCACCCGCACGGAAATCCTGGTGGTGGCTCTGGCCAAGTTCGGGGAGATCGGCCTGGAGGCCACCGCCGCGTTTCTGGACCAGCAGGCGATCGCCACGGTGGCCTGTGATCAGGATCTGGCGGATGCCGCGGCGGCGGCGTTTCAGCGTTTTGGCCGCGGACGCCACCCCAGCGCACTCAACTTTGGGGACTGCTTCTCCTACGCCCTGGCCCATCGGCTGCAGGTGCCGCTGTTGTTCGTGGGCAACGATTTCGGCCGCACCGATCTGCGGGCGGCGCTGTGACCCGGCCGGCCCTCGCGATCAAGGCCCAGCCCTGCTGCCGGGGCCACCGGGTTCACCCCCATCCCCTCGTTCCCCGCATCTGCAGGTCGATGCCTCCTGCATCAACAGCCCGACATAACGCGCATTGGAAAGCCGACATTTCCTGCATTAGGTTTCCATCATCTGCTGCATTGACCGCCCCGAATGGCCGCCGGCTATTGCCCCCGCATCGCCGACGCTGAGCTGCGAGCCTGTCTGGCTTCGGCTGGCGCAGTGGTGATCGAAGGTCCCAAGGCCTGCGGCAAGACCCGCATGGCCCAGCAGCTGGCCGCCTCGGCGGTGCTCCTGGATGTGGACCCCTCGGCCCGCCAGGCGTTGGCGGTGGATCCGGCCCTGGTGCTGGCGGGAGCCAGGCCGCGCCTGCTTGATGAATGGCAGGTGGAACCGGCGCTCTGGAACCAGGTGCGGCGGGCGGTGGATGCGTGCGAGGAGCCAGGGCAGTTTCTGCTCACCGGGTCGGCGGTGCCGGCCGATGACGCCGCACGCCACACCGGAGCCGGCCGCTTCTCCTTCCTGCGGCTGCGGCCCATGACCCTTCTGGAGATCGGCGCCGGCCAGGGCGGCGTGTCGCTCGCGGCGCTGCTGGAGGGGGAGCCCTCGAGCTGCGCCGATCCAGGCCTGGCGGTGGCGGATCTCGCCGAGCTGGTCTGCCGAGGCGGCTGGCCGGCCCAGCTGGGGCGACCCCTGGCGGCGACATCCCGGGCCGCCCGCGACTACCTCGAGCAGGTGCGGCAGGTGGATGTGCAACGGGTGGATGGGCGGCGGCGGGATCCCCAGCGGCTGGGGACCCTGCTTCGCTCGCTGGCCCGCAACGTGGCCACCGAGGTGAGCCTGACCACCCTCGCCGCCGATGCCGGCGGTGCCGACGGCCCGCTCGACCCGCGCACCGTGGCCGATCATCTGCAGGCCTTGGAGCGCCTGATGGTGCTCGAGAACCAGCCCGCATGGCGGCCCCACCTTCGCTCCAAGGCAGCCCTGCGCCAGGCGCCCCGGCGTCATTTCTGCGACCCCTCCCTGGCGGTGGCGGCCCTCGGCGGCAGCCCCGATCGGCTCCTGAAGGATCTGGAGTGGCTGGGGTTGCTGTTCGAGTCGCTCGTGATTCGCGATCTGCGGGTGCTGGCCCAGGCGCTCGATGGCGAGGTGTTCCATTACCGCGACAACTACGGCGTGGAGGTGGACGCGATCGTGCAGCTTCGCAATGGCCGTTGGGGAGCCATCGAGATCAAGCTCGGCCAGGGGCAAGTGGAGGCCGCCGCCTCGTCATTGCTGCGCTTCCGAAGCCAGCTCGACATCGGTCGCACCGGCGAACCCGCATTCCTGGCCGTGGTGTGCGGCAGCGGATACGGCTACCGACGCGCCGATGGCATCAGCGTGGTGCCGGCGGGATCGCTGGGACCCTGAACCGCCGATCTGGCAAATAGACCCAGCCCCTCCTCAGGGCACCAACCCCGCCCAGTGCAGGAAGGTGTCGCGGCTGAGGGCCTCGATCAGCAGCAGCGCCGTGAAGCCGAGCATGGCGAAGCGGCCGTTGACCCGCTCGGCGTAGCCGCTCCAGCCGAAGGCCGGCACATCGCCGGTGGTGGCGCTGGTGGCCTTCATCGGGGCCTCACCAGCGCTGCTGGATGCGGCGTGAGCGGGGGGAGCAGCATCGTCGCCCGCTAGGGGATCTACCGGAGAAACGGGGTCGCTCATCGGATCAGGTGGGTCGCACAAAGCTATAGCCGGCGGCCGGCAGCAGGCGCCAGGCGCCCGTGCCATCGAGCTCCAGCACGGTGTCGTGGTAGTCCACCAAGGTTGGGCGGTGGCCCACGCTCACGAAGGCCACATCCCGCTGCACCAGCAGCTCGTAGAGCACCTTCTCGGTGGTCACATCGAGGGCGCTGGTGGCCTCATCCAGCACCGCGAAGCGGGGGGCATTGAGCAGCAGGCGGGCGAAGCCCAGGCGCTGCTGCTCACCCAGCGAGAGCAGGCGGGGCCAGTCCTGCTTGATGTCGAGGTCGGGGTAGCGCTGCACCAGCTCCGGCAGCCGCACCTCCTCGAGCACATGGCGCAGCTGGTCGTCGCCGAAGCGCTCGGGGGGCTGGGGATAGCAGAGTTGCTCCCGGAGGCTGCCCAGCAGCATGTAGGGCTTCTGGGGGATGAACATCAGCTCGCCCACCGGCGGGCGCTGCACCGTTCCGGCCGCCGGCTCCCACAGGCCGCTCACCAGCCGCAGGAACGACGTTTTGCCGCAGCCGGAGGGGCCCACCACCAGCAGCCGCTGCCGCGGAGCCACCGTGAGGCTGAGGTCGTGGATGAGGGTGCGATCGGTGCGGGGCGGCACCAGATCGACGTGGCTCACCAGGATCGACTCGGTGCCGGCGGCGCTCGCTTGCGGGGCCGGCACCTGCCCATCGGACACCAGCCGCTGGGCGGCGATACCCTCCACCTTGCTCTGGAAACCCTCCAAACGGCTGATCGACGCCGAGAAGGCCGCCAGCCGGTCGATGTTGTTGACGATGTAGCTCACCGAGAACAGCACCTGGGAGAAGGCGATGCTGGCCTGGCCGAACACACCGAAATCCACCTGCTTGGCGAAATAGATCGGCGCGATCACCAGCCAGGGCAGGAAGCGCGAGAAGTAGTCGTAGGAGCGCTGGATCACATTGATCAGCGCCTCCCAGATGATCAGGCGGTTGTAGTTGCGAATCGCACCACCGAGGCGGCGCTCGCCTTCATGGGCCTCTTGCTGCTCACCGCGGTAGAAGGCAATCGATTCGGCGTTGTCGCGAATATGAACAAGCCCGTAGCGGAAATCAGCCTCCAGCTTGAGCTGCTGATAATTCAGGTTCACCAGCTTGCGGCTGGCGAAAACAACCACCGCCGTGCCGGCCACCGAATAAATCAACAACCAGAGGGCGAGCGTGTGGTTGATGCTCCACAGCACGATGATGAAGCTGAAGAAGGTGAGCAGCGCCGAGATGATTTCCACCGTCACGCTCAGGCTGGTGGCCGTGAAGCTGGCCGTGTCCTGCGAGATCCGCTGGTCGGGGTTGTCGATCTCCTCCTGGCTTTCGTCGTTGGGGTTGAGAACGTAGTAGGCCCGATTGCTCATATAACGCTGCAGCAGCCGGCTGCTCAGCCATTCGCGCCACATCAAGCCGAGCTTGGGGATGAGATAGCTCTGGATGGCGCGGATCGGCAGGGCCAGCACCAGGCAGAAGGCATAGATGCTCACCGTTTTCCAGAAGCCATCCTTGTCGTAGGCCACCAGGGTGTTGTCAACGTTGCGGGCGACAAAACTGATGCCCACATTGATGCCGTTGATCACCAGGATCAGCAGGATGATCACCCCCAGCAGCAGCCACGGCAGCCAGCGCCCCTGGCGCAGCCGGCCGCGGAACCACCAGAAGACCCCAGCACCGGCGGTCGCCAGGGCCAGGATCACCGGCCCCACCGGCCCCTTCCAGAGAGACGCCACCTGCTGGGGCACTCCGGGCAGGAAGCGGCTCTGGAGCTCGGGGATCAGGGCCCCGCTCAGGCCCACGGCCGCCGTGAGCAGCAGCAGGGTGAGGCCCACCACCACGGCCATCAGGGACAGGATCAGCAGCAGGAACTGGGCGCCGCTGGCCGCCTGGCCGTTGGCATCGAGGGGCAGGAAGTAGGGCTGGGCCAGGCGCTGCAGCTTGCCCAGCTGCTCACGGAGGGCCTTCAAGGGATTCAAGGGGGGCTGGGCCAGGCATGGATAAGGGCATTGTGGCCGCCGGAGGGGCGCTGACGGAGTCGGGCGGGATGCTTCCGGATCCGGAAACGGCATCGCCTCGGGTCATGGCATCGATGGGCTGCCACCGCTGGCCCCGGTGGCTCAGCCCGGCGGCCAGGCCAGCGGCCGGCCGCCGATCACGTGCACATGCAGGTGAAACACGGTCTGGCCGGCCTCGGTGCCGCTGTTGATCACGGTGCGCCAGCCCTCCAGACCCTCCTGCTGCGCCACCTTTGCCGCCACCAGCAACAGGTGCCCCAGCAGCTCGCGGTGCTGGCTGAGCGCATCGGCCAGGTTCACGATCGCCTCGCGGGGGATCACCAGCACGTGCACCGGGGCCTGGGGGTTCACATCGCGAAAGGCCAGGCAGAACTCATCGGCATAGACCGCATCACAGGGGATCTCCCCCCGCAGGATGCGGCCGAAAATGGTGTCGTTGGCGGCGTCTCCACCGCTGGCCCCGCCGCCGGTCACGCCCCCGCCAGCCGGCTGGACCTGGATCTCGGGGGAAGTCTCGCTGCTGCTCATGGCGCACCGGGAGTGAGGGGGAGACAGGGGGTGGCACTGATGGGGCAGTGGTCCCTGACTTGATGTTGGCACGGTGCGGCAGTGCGGGCCTGCGGGGGGTGGATGCCCTGCCCGTGATGGTGGAGGTGGACATCGGTCCCGGCTTGCCCGGCTTGCAGATCGTTGGGCTGGCCGACGCCGCCGTTCAGGAGGCGCGGGAGCGGGTGAGGGGGGCCCTGCGCAACAGTGGCCTCAAGGTGCCCCTCACCCGGGTGATCGTGAGCCTGGCGCCGGCGGACCTGCGCAAGGAGGGGCCGGCCTTCGACCTGCCGATCGCCCTGGGGCTGCTCGGCGCCAGCGGTCAGCTGCCCCTGGAGCGGATCGAGGGGGTCTGGAGCGCCGCCGAGCTTGGCCTCGACGGCAGCCTGCGGCCGGTGCGCGGGGTGCTCGCCATCGCCCTGGCGGCCCGCCGCCTCGGGGTGCGGGCCCTGCTGGTGGCGGCCGCCAACCTGGCGGAGGCGCGGCTGGTGGAGGGTCTCACCGTGTGGGGGGCCCGCAGCCTCCACCAGGCCCTGGCGGTGCTGGCGGATCCCAGCCAAGCCGAACCCTCGCTGCCCCCATCGCCGGCCCCTGCCGAGCCAGCCGCCCTCGACCTGGCGGAGGTGCGGGGCCAGATCCACGGTCGCCGCGCCCTGGAGATCGCCGCCGCCGGCGACCATCACCTGCTGCTGGTGGGACCACCTGGCTCCGGCAAAACGATGCTCGCCCGGCGCCTGGCCACCTTGCTGCCCCCCCTGGCCCGCTCGGAGGCCCTCGAACTGACCCAGCTCCATTCGGTGGCCGGACTCCTGCCGGAGGGCGCCGGCCTGATCCGCCGCCGGCCGTTTCGATCGCCCCACCACAGCTGTTCCGCCGCCGCCCTGGTGGGCGGGGGTTCGGTGCCCCGGCCCGGGGAGCTGAGCCTGGCCCATCGGGGCGTGCTCTTCCTGGATGAACTGGCCGAATTCCGCCGATCCGTGCTCGACCAGCTGCGTCAACCGCTCGAGGAAGGGGAGGTGTGGATCAGCCGCACCCGCCAGCGCTGCCGCTATCCCTGCCGCACCACCCTGGTGGGGGCCACCAACCCCTGCCCCTGCGGCTGGTGGGGAGATCCGGAGCGAACCTGCCGCTGCGGCGAGGCGGAACGGCGCCGCTACTGGGGTCGTCTTTCCGGCCCGATGCTGGATCGGCTCGACCTGCAGGTGGTGATGCGCCGCTGCCCCTCCCATGAGCTGGCGGGGGCTTACCGGTCAGCGGCAGCGGATGGGGTGGATCAGCCCTCCCCAGAAACCAGTGCGATGGT
>JBAXOO010000105.1:0-6091 GCA_037133235.1 Cyanobium sp. ELA507 | reverse complement strand
GATCCAGGCCGAGCTGCGACCGGAGGAGCGGCTGGTGGTGCTCTGCGAGGAGGGGGAGCTGCTGCGTTCGCAGGCGCTGGCACAGCGGCTGCAGGGCACGGGGTCGGAGCGGCTGGCCTTCGTGATCGGCGGCGCCGATGGCCTCGATCCGGCCCTCAAGGCCCGCGCCAGCTGGCGGCTCAGCCTCTCGCCGCTCACCTTTCCCCACGAACTGGCCCGCCTGCTGCTGCTGGAGCAGCTCTACCGGGCGCTGTCGATTCAGCAGGGCGGGGCTTATCACAGGAGCTGAGGGGCAGCTCAACGGTCCTCAGCTGTGCTCCCGCAAAAACCCGATCGTGCCCACCAGCTCCTCGGCGAAACGGTCGATCTCGGCTTCGGTGGTGGTGAAGCCAAGGCTGGCGCGGGCGGTGCCCGATAGGCCGTAGTGGCGGTGCAGGGGCTGGGTGCAGTGGTGGCCGCTGCGGATGCAGATGCCGGCCGAATCAAGCAGGGCGGCGATGTCGTTGGCGTGCAGACCCTCCACATGGAAGGCCGCCAGGGCGGCGCGATCCGGTTGCTGCTCGGGGGTGGGGCCGAGGATCGTGAGGCCCTCGATCGCCTGCAGCCGCGCGAACAGCCGCCGCGTAAGCCGCTGCTCCCAGGCGTGAATGCGGTCCATGCCAATCGCTTGCAGGTAGTCGATGGCGGCGCCCATGCCGATCGCCTCACCGATCGCCGGGGTGCCCGCCTCAAACTTGTGGGGTAGGTCGGCCCAGGTGCTGGTGTCGAGCTCCACGTCCTGAATCATCTCGCCGCCGCCCAGGAAGGGGGGCATCGCTTCGAGCAACGCCTCGCGGGCCCAGAGGAAGCCCATGCCGGTGGGGCCGCAGAACTTGTGGGAGGAGCCCACCAGGAAGTCGCAGCCCAGTTCAGCCACGTTCACGCGCATGTGGGGCAGGCTCTGGCAGGCATCCACCAGCAGCAGGGCACCGGCGGCGTGCACCAGGGGCGCCAGCTCGGCAATCGGATTGAGGCAGCCGAGGGTGTTGCTCACCTGCACCAGGCTCACCAGCCGGGTGCGATCGGTGAGCTTGCTGCGGAAATCCTCCAGGTCAAGCTCGCCGGATTCGGTGAGACCGGCGTGGCGGAGCACGCAGCCGGTGCGGGCAGCCAGCAGCTGCCAGGGCACCAGGTTGCTGTGGTGCTCCATCACCGTGAGCAGCACCTCATCGCCGGGGCGCAGGTTGGCCTCACCCCAGGTGCGGGCCACCAGGTTGATCGCCTCGCTGGCATTGCGGGTGTACACGATCTCGCGGGCGCTGGCCGCCCCCACGAAGGCCGCCACCTTCTCGCGGGCGTGCTCGAAGCCCTCGGTAGCGCGGGCGCTGAGCTGGTGGGCGCCGCGGTGCACGTTGGCGTTGTCGTGGCCGTAGTAGTGCTGCAAGGCCTCGAGCACCTGGCGCGGCTTCTGGCTGGTGGCGGCGTAATCGAGATAGATCAGCGGCTGCCCCAGGCAGGCGATCTGGCTGAGCAGCGGGAAATCGGGGCGGGTGAGGGCGGCCAGGTCCTCCGGAGATGCAGCGGTCTCGGTGGGAGCGGCAACGCTGGCGATCGGCGGCACCAGCGGGGCCTTCATCGGTGCGGCCTCCGTTGCCTCATGGCCGGCAGGGGCCGCACCGACAGGGTCAGGGTTAGCGGCGTCAGGGCCGGTGGCGCTGCTCTGGGCGGCCACTTCGATCGGCGTGGGGGTGAGGGTCATGGCCGGAGGCCCTCCTCGGCCAGCACCATGGCTAGAGGCTGCCAGATCTCGGCCGCCACCGGGAGCTCCCGCAGCACCTCTCCGCAGAAACCGCGTAGCAACAGGCTCGCGGCCTTGGCGGCATCGATGCCGCGGCTACGCAAGTAGAAGAGTTCTTCCTGCTGCAGGCGGCTCACGGTGGCCCCATGGGCGCACTTCACATCGTCGGCGACGATCTCGAGTTGGGGCTTGGTGTCGATCCGCGCACGCTCCGAGAGGAGCAGGCTGCGGCTGAGCTGCACGGCATTGGTGCGCTGGGCAACCCGGGGCACCGCCACGGCGCCGTTGAACACGCTGCGGCCGGCGCCAGCGGCGATGGCCTTGTGGAGTTGATCAAGCTCACCTTCCGGACCTTCGAAGCGCATCTGGCTGTGCTGGTCGGCAATCTGCTGGGCATCAACCCGCTGCAGGGAGCGCAGGCGGGTGGTGGCAGCGCCGCTGCTCTGCAGCACCCTTGGCTCCAAACGCGACAGGGCCCAACCGGCCACCGCACTGGTGAAGCCGTAGTGGCTTGCGGGTTCCTGATCGATCGCCAGGTCGGCCAGGAGCACAGCGGCACCGGCCCCCTGGCCGATCAGGCCATGGCTGAGGCGAGCGCCCGAACCGAGCCGGGCCTCCAGCAGCACGGTGGTGAGGCTGGCCGCAGCGGCGCGGTGCACCTGCAGGAGCTCCAACCGCGCCTCGGGTTCCAGGATCAGCAGCACCCGCAGAGGCAGAACACCCTCGGCGTTGGCGGCATCGCTTACCAGCTCCAGGGTGGGCTCCACAACGCCCCGCACCCGCAGGGCCAGGATCTGGCCGGCGGTGGCGGCGGCCAGCAGGCCGCTCCAGGGAGCTTCTGAGCCGGCCCGGGCCGCCGCGTGCCTAAACCTGTCGTCTGCACCTCGATCGGTGGACCGATCGAGCAGGAGCGTTTCCAACTCCGCCGTGGGGATCGGCTCAATGCCGGCCGGCAGGCTCACCCCCACCAGTGGATCGCCATGGCCATCCAGCACCAGCCGCACCACCCCCGGCCCAGCTGCTGGAAGCGTGGCTGGAACTGTGGCTCCCGGAGCCAGCAGGGCCGGGGGGATCGCCAGCAGCGGTGCGATATCCGTGAAGCGCCAGGCCTCCTGACGCCGGGCGGGCAGTGGGCGGTCTGCCAGGGCCTGGGCCGCCCGTTGCCGCAACGCTCCAAGGGCGGGCTCCGCCGCCACCTCGGCCTCGAGGGCAGTCAGAAGTTCTGAGCCCCAGCTGCTGGCAGCAGCCACGGCGGTAGGCATGGAGAGGGCCGCCATCACCCCACCTCCCCGGGCGCTGGAGCCAGGGCCGCCAGCTCGGCATCCACCCAGTCGTAGCCGCGATCCTCCAGCTCCAGGGCCAGCTCCTTGCCGCCAGTGCGCAGGATGCGGCCCGCCGCCATCACGTGCACGTAATCGGGGGTGATCACATCCAGCAGCCGCTGGTAGTGGGTGATCAGCAGGGTGGCGTTGTCGGGGGTGGCGAGCTGGTTCACCCCGCCGGCCACGATGCGGAGGGCATCGATATCGAGACCGGAATCGGTTTCATCGAGGATCGCCACGAAAGGATCCAGCAGCGCCATCTGCAGGATCTCGTTGCGCTTCTTCTCGCCGCCACTGAAGCCCTCGTTGACCGAGCGCTCCAAGAAGGCTGGGTCCATCTGCACCACCGCCAGCCGCTCGCGCACCAGATCCTCAAAGGCAAAGGTGTCGAGTTCCTCGGCACCCTGCTCAAGGCGGCGAGCATTGGTGGCCACCCGCAGGAATTCCAGATTGCTCACCCCCGGAATCTCTACCGGGTACTGGAATCCGAGGAACACCCCACGGCGGGCCCGCAGCTCCGGATCAAGGGCCAGCAGATCCTCACCGCGGTAGAGCACGCTGCCACTGGTCACGGTGTAGGCCGGATGGCCCGCCAGCACTTTAGAGAGGGTGCTTTTACCGGTGCCGTTGCGGCCCATCACGGCATGGATCTCGCCGGCGCGGATGGTGAGGTTCACCCCATGCAGGATCGGCTGATCGGCCACGCTGGCGTGGAGATCGCGGATCTCTAGCAAAACCTGGGCGTCGGGGCGGATCACGGCGGAGCGGGTGGGGCGGACTTGGACAGGAGGGAAGCATGTAACCGTAGCGGCCAGACGTCAGCTCTGGAGCCAGGAAAGCAAGTGTGGAAAGGGGGAGGGGGAGCCCATCGCTGGGCCTGTGAATGAACCAGGGGATTGGAAACTGATCACGGAGTGCCGGCAAAGATCGGGCATGGCTGGTGGCTGTTCTTGCCCGCCGGGTCGAGCGACGGCGCGCCGAGCCAGCAGAACCAACCGCCCCCCTACCCCACCGAACCCTCCAACTTGAGGGCGAGGAGTTTGTCGGCCTCGGCGGCGAACTCCATCGGCAGCTGGTTAAAGACATCGCGGCAGAAGCCACTGACCATCATCGACTCCGCCTCCTCAAAGCCGATGCCGCGGCTCTGAAGATAGAAGAGCTGATCTTCCGAGATGCGGCAGGTGCTGGCCTCGTGCTCGATCGCAGCGTCGGGCTGCTGGGAGCGGATATAGGGGTAGGTGTTGGCGGCCGCCTGGTCGCCGATCAGCATCGAATCGCACTGGCTGAAGTTGCGCGCCCCCACCGCCTTTGGACCCACCTGCACCAGGCCCCGGTAGCTGTTGGAGGAATGGCCGGCGCTGATCCCCTTGCTCACGATCGTGGAGCGGGTGCGGGGCCCCACGTGGATCATCTTGGTGCCGGTATCAGCCTGCTGGTGATTATTGGTGAGGGCCACTGAATAGAATTCACCCACCGAATCGGCACCCTGCAGCACACAACTGGGATATTTCCAGGTGATCGCTGAGCCGGTTTCCACCTGGGTCCAGCTGATGTGGCTGCGGTCGCCACGGCACTGGCCCCGCTTGGTCACAAAGTTGTAGATCCCTCCGACTCCATTCTCATCACCGGCATACCAGTTCTGCACAGTGGAATACTTAATCGAGGCATCGTCCAAAACAACAAGTTCGACCACCGCCGCGTGCAGCTGGTTGGTGTCAAACATTGGCGCGGTGCACCCCTCCAAATAACTCACCGAGGCCCCTTCCTCGGCCACGATCAAGGTGCGCTCAAACTGACCGGTATCACCGGAATTAATGCGGAAGTAGGTGGAGAGCTCCATTGGGCAGGCCACACCCTTTGGAATGAATACGAAGGAGCCGTCACTAAACACCGCCGAATTGAGGGCCGCAAAATAGTTGTCGTTGCTAGGCACCACCGTGCCTAGGTAACGCTCGATCAAGTCGGCATGATCCTTCACTGCCTCACTGATTGAGCAAAAGATCACGCCATGTTCGGCCAGCTTTTCGCGATAGGTGGTGGCAATCGAAACGCTGTCGAAGACAGCATCGACAGCCACATTGGAGAGGCGCTTCTGCTCACTCAGCGGAATACCGAGCTTATCGAAGGTTTCGAGCAGTTTTGGGTCCACTTCGTCGAGGCTGCCCTTCTTTTCCTGCTGCTTCGGCGCCGCGTAGTAAATGATGTTTTGATAGTCGATTGGCGGGTGCCCTAAGGCCGCCCAGTCGGGCTCCTCCATCTGCAACCACTGCCGGTAGGCCCGCAGACGGAAATCCAGCAGGAAGGCAGGTTCATCCTTCTTGCTGGAAATCAGCCGAACCACATCCTCACTGAGACCTTTGGCGATCTTCTCGGTTTCGATGTCGGTCACGAAGCCGTATTTATACGGCTGACTGACCAGATCTCCGACGGCAGCGGTGCTCATGGCAGGAAGGAAACGGGCGGAAAGGTCAACCGGCGGTGAGGGCCCGAACCTCCTCCAGGCTGATGGTCTGCTGCTCGCCGCGGAAGGGGTTGTCTTCGGTCAGGAAGAGCATGCAGTGGCATTCCTTGCGCTCGCGCATCGGCACACAGGGGCAGTTCCAGAAGGCCTGGGCCACCTCCGCCTGCTTGTCCTCATAGTGGCGGCAAGGGCATAGGGCGCCGCCGAGTTCATCCTTGTGGCGGGCCAGCCCCTCGAGCACCACCGCAGTCACCCCGGGATCACTGCAGAAGTAGGTGCCGGTTCGCTGGGCGTAGGTCTCGGCAAACTTACGAATCACCTCCAGGCTGTCCGAAACGGGCTTGGCGGCGGGGGTCGAGGCGGCGTCGGATGCGGTCACAGCAGAAACAAGCTTGCGGAGAGGCGGTGGGCGGTGGCTTTGATGAAGGGTGGGGTTTGCGAAGGATGTTGGAGGTCCAGCGAACCAACGCCCGGAATTGCTCCTAAGGACGCCTGCGGCCCAGAAAATGAACCAACAAACAACCTATGGAC
>JBAXOO010000104.1:0-6180 GCA_037133235.1 Cyanobium sp. ELA507 | reverse complement strand
GTCGCTCAGCAGGCGATGGTCGAGCAGTCGGCAGGGCACACCGAGCCGCTCCGCCCGGCTGCGGGCCGCGCAGCTGGGATTGTTGACCACCAGCTGCACCACCTCGGCCTCCAGGGGACCCTGGCGGCAGGCGGCCACCAGGGCTTCGAAGTTGCTGCCCTCGCCGGAGGCCATCACCCCCAGCCTGAGGTGCGCTAGCCCCTGGGGCCAGGCTTGGGGCCAGCCCAAAGCGGCAGCGGCGGCCTGCGCCTGGGCCAGCGGCGTATCCCCTGAGGGGCGTCCCGCCTTGGCCCCGATGGCCAGTCCGCGGGCGTCTCCTGCTGGATCGTGTGCTGGAGGGCCCAACTGTGACGATGGCCACGGGATCGCTGCCACAGGCTCGCTATCTTCTGAGGCCGCAGTCATGGTGCCGATGTCCCATCTCTCCATCCTGCCAACGGTGCTGCGCGATGCCGAGTGTCTCGCGGCGAGCCTGGTGGCCTTGGGTCTTTCGCCCCGGCTTGGCGGGGAGCTCAAGGGCTTTGGCGGCGAGCGCCGCTGTGTCGCGCTCCGAGTCACCCTGCCCGATGGCCTTTGCCTGGGCTGGAGCACGGCCTCAGACGGCAGTCTCGCCCTGGTGGCCGACCTGCAGCGGCTGAGCCGCTCCGCCGACCTGGAGGCCTTCCTGGCCCGTCTGGGCCGCGCCTACGCCGCCCGTGAGGCCTTGGAGGCAGCCAAGCTCCATCTGCCCGATGCGGTTGTGCGGATCGGTGCCTGAATTCGGGGTTGCTCCCCAGCTCCACCTCGATCTCACCGACCCCCATCACCACCTGGTGCGGGCCAGCCTGCGTTTCCAGCCCCGCACACCATCGCTGCTGGTCCGGCTGCCGGGCTGGACGCCTGGTTCCTATCTGATTCGCGACTATGTGCGCACCCTGGAGGGGCTGATCGCTCAGCAGCGCGGGCTGTCCCTCCCACTGGAGCGCCTCGAGCCGGCCTGCTGGCGTCTCCAGTGCAGCCCGGAAGAACCGGTGGAGTTGCAATGGCGGATCCTGGCCACCGAACTCAGCGTTCGCACCTGTCACCTCAACGGCGACCACGGCTTCCTGGCCCTGGCTGGCGTTGTGCTGCAGGTGGAGGGGGAACGCTGGTCGCCCTACCAGCTCACCCTCGCCCTGCCCGAGGGCTGGCAGCCTTTTCTTTCCCTTCCCCAAGATGGATCCGGCTGGCGTGCCTCCCATTTCGACCAACTGATCGACACCCCGATTGAGGCGGGCCCCCACCCCAGCGCCGGCTTCAACGTGGCCGGCATCGACCATCGCTGGGTCGGCTGGGGAGGCGATTTGCCGAGCCAGGATCCCGCCTGGCTCCCGGACGTGGAGCGCATCTGCCTGGCCTGCTGCCGCCTGTTGGGAGTGGAGCGCCCGGCAAGCTCGGCCTACCTCTTCGTGTTGCATCTGCTGGAGAAGGGCTTCGGCGGCCTGGAGCACGATGACGCCTCCGTTCTTCAGTACGGCCGAACCGCCCTGCGGGAACCCCAGGGGCGCCGCAAGCTGCTCCAACTCGTGGCCCACGAATATCTGCACCAGTGGAATGTGCGCAGGCTTCGGCCCGCCGAACTCACCCCGATCGATTACGACCGGGCCACGGTGGTGCCCACCCTCTGGTTTGCCGAGGGGATCACCAGCTACTACGACCAGTTGTTGCCCCTGGCGGCGGGCATCGGCAGTGAAGCCGAACTGCTGAGCGATCTGGGCGCCGACCTTTCCCGCTACCGACTCACACCTGGCCGTGCCATCCAAAGCCTGCGGCAGAGCTCCGAGGAAGCCTGGGTGAAGCTCTACCGGCCCGATCCCCACAGTGCGGATTGCCAGATCAGTTACTACCTCAAGGGTGCCGTGATTGCCCTGGTGCTCGATTTGCATCTTCGTCGCCACCAGTCAGCCCTGGCGGCGGTGCTTCAAGATCTCTGGAGATCCCACGGCGCGGTGGGACGGGGCTATCGGGAAGCCGATCTAGTGGCTGCCTTTGTACACCACGCCCCGGATCTGTCCACCCTGCTGCCATTTTGGCTGCATTGCGAGCAAGATCCAAACCTTGATGCCTATCTGGCCGACGTGGGATTGAGGCTGGTTGCGGAGTCCGGCAGCACGCCCCACGCTGGTTGGAGCCTTGACGCCTCCACCACCTTGACTCGGGTGAGTCGTGGCGGACCCGCCGAGGCGGCCGGCCTCCAGGTGGGTGATGAGTTGCTTGCCCTCGATCAGGACCGCCTTCGCACGGCCGATGGAGCCCAAGGCCTGCTGGAGGGCCTTCAACCCGGCGACGACGGCCAATGGCCTGAGCTACCCCTGCTCTTTTGTCGCGAGGGGCGTGTTCGCCAGAGCCGGTTCCGACCGGATCCGCCGGCTGTGGAGCGCTGGCGGCTGGAGCCGGATCCCAGCGCCCCTGTTGCCGCCCTGGAACGGCGCCGTGCCTGGCTGTCGCTGCTGCCATGAATGCCCAGAGCCGCCCGCTTCTGCTGGCGCTGGCCGGCGCCACCGTTCTGAGCCTGGGGGGCCTGGTGTGGCTATCGCGAGGTCTGCTGGTGGGGGGGACAGCCAGCGATGGTGGGCAGTCGCTGTTCGATCTGCTGGATGAGACCCGCCGCGCTTCTCCACAAAAGACCGGCCGGCGCAAGCCCAAAGCGCCTCCGGCCCATGAGCCCTGGAACTCCCCCCTTCGCCAGGCCTGTCCGATCCGCGAACCCGCCCTGGAGCGCAGGCTGCGCACGATGCTCGCCACCCTGCCCCGCCACCGCCAGAGGATCGCCATCCATCCCAGCAACTACGGCCAGCGCTTCCGGCGTGACATCGACGGCAATCCCCTCGACCCCACGCCCAGGGTCGTGGTGCTGCACGAAACGGTCTACGGCCTCAATTCAGCCATCAACACCTTCCGCACCGCCCACCCCGATGACGATTCCCAGGTGAGTTACCACACCCTGATCGGGGAGCAGGGCCAGGTGATCGACACCGTGGATCCAGCCCGTCGGGCTTTCGGCGCCGGCTTTTCCGCTTTTGATGGCCGATGGGCGTTCACCAGCCGAAAGGTGGGTGGTTCGATCAACAATTTCGCCCTCCACCTGAGCCTCGAAACCCCTATCGATGGGGAAAACGAAGCCGGCAGCCATAGCGGCTACTCCCAGGCCCAGTACGACGCCATGGCGGTGGTGCTCGCCGACTGGATGCGCCGCTACCCGATCCCGCCCGAAGCGATCACGACCCACCGCCATGTCGACATGGGCCGGGAGCGCGCCGATCCCCGCAGTTTCAACTGGGCCGAACTGAGAAAGCGATTGGCCGCCTTGGGGCTGATCTGCTAAGGCGTTTCCCTTTCCAGCCGATTCGCCGCAATCAGATCAATGGGCTGGTCACGATGTTGCGGTTTCCGTAGATCAGCGCATGGAGTTCGGGATCCTGCATGTAGCGGAGCACCCGAGCGGGATAGTCGAGTTTGCCGTTGTGCAGGTAGGCCAAGGTGGCTAAACCTTTCGCATCCCGAGGGGAGAAGCTGGCCATCAGCATCCGATCGCGCGGCAGGCCGAGGGCCTCGCTGAGGCGCACGAATTTGGTAGCCAACACGGCCACGCTGCGATCGGGATCAAGCAGCTGGAGGCGGGCTTCCTCCTCCTGGGCCGGCGTGGCGTCGGCTGGAAGAAGCCCTTGCTTGATGAGCTCACCAAGGCCGATCTGGGCCGGTCCGTTGGTGCTGAACAAACCCGACCTTGCCGCCACGGCGCTGTCTTCGCCGGGCTTGGCATGCTGCAGTTCGTCGAAGAGCACGGCCGCCAACAGCATCGGATTGATCCGATGGCGCTTCGATTCGGCCAGGATCACCGGCCGTAGGGCTTCAAGCTCTCCGAGGGTATGGGTGCGCAGCGGCAGGAGGTTGTCGAGACCGGCCGTAAACAACTGGGCCAGACGTGGCTGGGGGCCATGAACCCCAAAGCGGCGATTCAGGCTGCGGAGCTCTTCGTAGCTGAAATCGGTCGGATCCGGCCGCAGGCCCTCACTCGGTGGAGCGCTTTGGATCCCGGCCGTTGTAGTGCTGCCTACCGCCGGGGTGTCACTGGGCAGGGAAGGCCTGTAAAAGGCGTTGACCACGGCATGGCCCAGCGGCACCGTTGCCAGGACAACGGCTGCCGCGAGCAACGTGCGCAGGCGCCTGGGAAACCGCTGGAACAAAGGTCTCGGAAGGCCGCGCATGGTCGGGAATTGCCGGATCAAGGGCCGGAGTGGGCTGTAACCATTCTTCAGCAAACCTTCGCATCCGCAGGTTCGGTCGGTTCGGTCTGTGGGGTGGACCACACAACCGCCACATCCAGCGGCCGAAGGGATTCCCAGCACGGCGCCGGATGGGTTTGGATGCCCTCAGCCGAGTGCTTCGAGGCGCCAGCCGCATGCCATCCCGCCCCCCGCTGACGCCATCAAGCCTGCCGCCGCTGGATGGGCACGATCCGGCTGCGCTCTGGCAGCGATTCTGCGCTCTGCTCTGGCACGACCCAACCCAGGGAATCTGGCTGGATGTGAGCCGCATGGGCCTCTCCCTGACGGATCTCGACCAGCTCAGCCCCCGTTTTGATCGGGCCTTCAGCGCCATGGCGGCCCTGGAGGGGGGCGCCATCGCCAACGCCGACGAGGGGCGCCAGGTGGGTCATTACTGGCTTCGCACTCCCTCGCTGGCCCCCGATCCCCAGGTCGCCGCCCACGTGGACGCCGAGGTCAATGCGATTGAGGCCTTTGCCAAGGACGTTTTGACGGAGGGGCGCACCGCCCCGACCGGCGGGCCCTTCACCGACGTGCTCTGGATCGGCATCGGGGGATCGGGCCTCGGCCCCCTGCTGATGATCCGCGCTCTCCAGCAGCAGGGGAAGGGATTGCCCTTTCACTTTTTCGACAATGTCGATCCCCAGGGCATGAGCCACACCCTGGCTGCCCTTGGTGAGCGGCTGCGCAGCACCCTGGTGGTGGTGGTGAGCAAATCCGGTGGCACCCCAGAACCCCGCATCGGCATGGAGCAGGCCCGGGCCCGGCTGGAGGCCTTAGGCGGCCAGTGGACCCGTCAAGCCGTAGCGGTGACCATGGCCGGCAGCCAGCTGGACCAACTGGCGGAGCGGGAGAACTGGCTGGCCCGCTTCGATCTGCCCGACTGGGTGGGGGGCCGCACCAGCATTACCGGAGCGGTGGGTCTCCTGCCCGGTGCCCTGATCGGTGCCGACATCCGGGCCTTCCTCTCTGGGGCTTCCCGCATGGACGCCGCCACCCGGGTGCCCGAGCTCAGGGCCAATCCGGCAGCCCTCATGGCGGCCGCCTGGTACGCGGCCGGCGCTGGGCAGGGCCGCCGCGACATGGTGGTACTGCCTTACCGCGACCGGCTCGAGGTTTTCAGCCGTTACCTGCAGCAGTTGGTGATGGAATCGCTCGGCAAGGCGTTGGACCGCCAGGGCAACACGGTGCACCAGGGCCTGGCCGTGTATGGCAACAAAGGCTCCACCGACCAGCACGCTTACGTGCAACAGCTACGCGATGGCCTTGATAATTTCTTTGTGACCTTCATCGAGGCCCTCAACGATCCTGCCGATATCGGTCCGATCGCTGGCGAGCGGCCCCAGGACTTCCTGGAGGGTTTCCTGCAGGGCACCCGCGCCGCCCTCACCGAAGGAGGCCGCCAAAACCTTTCGATCACGGTGCGGCAGTTCGATGAGGCCGCCCTCGGAGCCCTGGTGGCCCTGTTCGAGCGGGCCGTTGGTCTCTATGGCGAACTGGTCGATGTCAATGCCTACCACCAGCCTGGCGTGGAGGCCGGCAAGAAGGCGGCCGCCGAGGTGCTGGATCTGCAGGGCCGCCTCGAGGCCCTGCTGGCCGATGGCCACCCGCGCAGTCTTTCGGATCTGGCCACGGATCTGGCTCTGCCGAGTCCTGAACCGCTGTTTTGGACCCTTCGCCACCTCAGCCACAATCTGCGGGGCCTTGAGGCCCAGGGCGACTGGAGTGATCCGGCATCCCTCCGCTTCCGGGCCCTCGGCTGATCGGCCCGGCAGGCGGAGTTGTAGCGATTGGTACCACTCCCCAGCTCGGCTGGGACGACATTGCATGGGCGGAGATGATTTCTAGGGTTCCGGTTCCCGTCGCCTCGGCGCTGGGGATGCTGGTCCAAGAG
>JBAXOO010000103.1:0-6180 GCA_037133235.1 Cyanobium sp. ELA507 | reverse complement strand
TGATGCATTAGTCAGACATCCTGAGCCCGGCTGGATTGGCGAGGCGCTCGGCACCACGGTCAAAAGCCTGGAGACCAGGCTACTTGGAGAGGCCAGAGGATTTCAATCCACCACATGGCTGCTGCAGCTCAACTGTGATCCTCCTGGTGGTGGCCCCGCCAGTGTGATTCTGAAAAGCGAAACAGCCAACGAGGCATTCAATACGTTTAGCCGCCTCAACAACGCGTTTGTACGCGAGGTGGGGGTTTACACCCACTGCACCCCCAGGCTAAAAGATCACCAGCCCTGCGTTTACGCGTCTAATTCCTGCGAGCCCTTCTGGTTGCTGCTGGAAGATCTCACCCATCTGCGCTCAGGCGATCAGGTGATTGGCCTGAGCTATCAGGAAACGCTAGCCACGATCCAACGCATGGCAGCGATTCACGCCGAATTTTGGCTGGACCCAGCTTTGCAGCAACACAGCTGGCTGCCTGGCCATGGCTTCTGGTTTGCAGATCCCAAACTGGAGATCGTCGATGATTTCTTCGCTACCTATGGCGTGCGCTTTGGTACAGACGTCTGCCGGCTCTACCGAGCTGTGCTGGAACAGAGCAGTGCCATCGATCAAGCCCTTGACGCCAGACCCTGGACCCTCGTCCATGGCGACCTACGCGCCGACAACCTGCTGTTCGGCGACTCGACGGAGGATCCAACCGCGGTGATCATCGATTGGTCATGGGCCAGCCGCAGTCTTGCCGCCATTGATATCGGCTTTCTCATCGGCGGGAGTACGCCACAGGCGCAGCGGCTTGGACGCCATGAAGACCTCCTGCTCGCCTGGCACGAGGAGCTGGTCAAGCGTGGCGTCCGCGATTACCCATTGAGCGAAGCTCGCCATGACCTGCAATTGGCGGCTCTGCGCTCGATCACCGCTGGTCTGGCGATGCATTCTTTCTTCGGGAACCCCGAAACTCCGATCCGTGCCGCACTGTTCATGGACGATGCAATCCAGCGGCACGCCGCCTACGCATTGGAGATCAAGGCCTGGGAGGCCCTTCCCGACCCATCGGGATTCTCGATGGATCGCTGACCTGCCGAAGGGCGCATCGGCTATCGGCTCTATTTCGGAAAGCCTTCGCTATTCGCGAGCAGGCAATCAAGCTAACGAGGTGGCCCGGGCCATCTCGCCGCCGCTGCGATCCAGCAACCGCCGCTCCACCCCTGCCATCGGGGATGCCACAGAGGCCTTATGGGAGGCCAGCCAGTGCGGTTGGCATGACCGATGGAAATGATCAGCAAACAGCTACCACGGCACGATGCGTCCGGCTGCCGCCCAAGCGTGAAAGTCGGCGGGTCTTAGCAGCTTGGTGCCCTCCGCCTCCCATTGACGCGTTCGCTGCAGCTGGTTGACCACATCCCAGGTCGCAGTGAGACGCCGATGATCGGCCATGGGAGCGGATGGGATTTGCTGATTGCCGTGGGAGATGGCGGACTCCAGGGCGGATTCAACCACGATGGTCCCCTAGGGATCTGGAGCGATCCCCCCGGATGGGGACGATCGACCAGCCTCAGCTCCGCTAGGTGGCCTGACCAAACCGACCCGCTCTCATAGGAACGGAACCTGTAAAGCGAGTCACGTCACTGGCTTGATTGGCCGAGCAGCTTAGGCTGATCCAGACAGGGAAGGCGTTTAGCTGATCGAGGGACAGGGTTCGAGATCCAGTTGGTTCCCCCAGATCGCGGCAACATGCCGATCAACCCGCGCCAAGCGCTCGATCACCCCGCGGAGATCCAAGGCCGAAAGTTCGCCGTCAGTTCTCCATTTCAGGCAAGTGAGACCCAGACAGCAGCCTGTTCCGATCAGTCCGTTGGTCTTCATGGCGGACCTCCTGGTTGCATCTGCTCCAAGTCTTCTCTGTTTTTGGCGCAACGACTGCCGCCAAAATGGGGCAATCAGCAGCTGAAACGGGGCCAGAACGACTCCACCAAGGCTCTTTCCAGATCTTCACCCAAAACCAGCGAGGTGCTGAGCTGAAACTCCTTCCCTGGCGGAGTGAGCGCGGCGGCCGCCTGGCCTTCGGATGGCCAGGCACCGGAGGCCATCACAAAGTGCCACCGTGAGCAAGCCACATCCTTGAACCCCTTGGAATCCGATGGCCATGAGCAGTGAACCGATCCGCTTCACCGATGGGGCCGGCTACGACCGCTTCATGGGAGTCTGGAGTCGCCTCGCCGGCCAGGAGTTTCTCGACTGGATCGGCCCAAGCCAAGGCCAGCGTTGGCTGGATGTGGGCTGTGGCAATGGTGCCTTCACCCAACTGATCGCGGAGCAGTACGACCCGCTCAGGCTCGTCGGCATCGACCCTTCGGAGGCGCAACTCGCCTATGCCCGCCAGCAGCCACTGCTGCAGAGCGTGGACTTTGTGAACGCCGACGCCATGGCCCTGCCCTTCCCCGACGACGCGTTCGATCTGGCGGTGATGCCGTTGGTGATCTTCTTCGTGCCGGAACCGGCGCAAGGTGTGGCCGAAATGGCCCGTGTCGTTGCCCCGGGTGGAATCGTGGCCGCCTATGCCTGGGATCTGGAGGGTGGCGGCTTCCCTTATCAGAGCGTGAATGAAACCCTGGGCGCCGTCGGCAGGGCCGTCCCGATGCCACCCAGTGCCGGGGCCTCCCGCCTGGATGGGTTGATGGATCTCTGGACCACCGCCGGCCTGGGCGACATCCACACCCGAGTGATCACAGTGGAACGCACTTACACCGACTTCGACGACCTCTGGACCACCGTTCTCGGGGGACCGAGTGCTGGTCAGACCCTGGCGGCAATGAGTAAGGAAGAGGTCTCCCGATTCCGTGCAGTGCTGCGCGACCGCCTGCAGCCTACCGGTAGCGGCCCGATCACCCTGACAGGGCGGGCCCATGCCATTCGGGGTATGGTTCCAAGCCTCTGTTTCGCCGATCGTGAGGGTGGTGGTGAAGGTTGCCTGGCATCAGCGGCCGCGGCAGGCACAGCTGATCGCTGATCCCCTCGGCCATCCAGATGCCTTAGGGCTGCTCAGCACCAATGGCGCGTGGGCCTGGAGCAAGGCCCGCACACCAGCATCCGGCTACCCCGGTTGGCAGGTTCATACGCTGGGGCCATGAGCTACCTCCCAACCGACCCAGCCGACTTCGCCATCAAAGCCATCGACGGCTTCGTGGCGGCCCATCCCCGGCATGTGCAACGCATCGATGGCGGGGTGATGCGACTGGCCCCGATTCCCAAAGGCCAGGTAGGCCTCGTCGTGGGTGGCGGCTCCGGCCACTATCCCGCCTTTGCCGGTCTGGTGGGCCGGGGCATGGCCGCCGGCGCCGTCTGCGGCAACATCTTCGCCTCGCCCTCCGCCGGCCAGGTGGTGCGGGTGGGATCCGGTGTTGAACGCGGGGCAGGCCTGTTGCTGGCCTTTGGCAACTACGCCGGAGACGTCTTGCACTTCACGCTCGGGGCTGAGCGACTGCGGCGCCAGGGGATCGATGTCCGCATCGTGACGGTCACCGATGACATCGCCAGCGCCCCAAGCGACCAGCCGGAGCTGCGGCGCGGCATCGCCGGAGGCCTGGCCGTTTACAAGGTGGCCGGTGCCGCCGCTGAAGCAGGGCTGCCCCTCGATGAGATCGAGCGCCTGGCCCGCAAGGCAAACGGCCGCACCCGCACGCTCGGCGTGGCCTTCAGTGGCTGCACCCTGCCCGGGGCCAAAGAGCCCTTGTTTACCGTTCCCAGCGGCCGCATGGCCATCGGCATGGGTCTCCACGGCGAGCCAGGGCTCTCGGAGGGGCCGCTCACCGATGCCGACACCTTGGCGGCGCTGCTCGTGGAGCGGCTGCTGGCCGAACGGCCGGCCGATGTACCCGAGGACCAGCAACGGCTGGTGGTGCTGCTGAACGGGCTGGGCAACTTCAAGTACGAAGAGCTGTTCGTGCTCTTCGGGGCGGTGAACCAGGCGCTCCTGGCCAGGGGTGTGGTGATCGCCGACTGTGAATGCGGCGAATTGGTGACCAGCCTCGACATGGCCGGTGTATCGCTCAGCCTCTTCTGGCTGGATGCCGAGCTGGAAGGCTTCTGGAACGCCCCCGCCGACAGTGCCGCCTACCGGCGCGGCGCCTTTGCCACCAACCCACCGGCCCATCCAGCCCCAGGGGCGGACGCCGACCAGCAGGCCATCGTGAACCAGGCTGACCCCCACGCCAGCTCGGAGCCAACGCCGCACACGCCAGACCAGCAGGTTCTGCTGGCCAGTTTCGAGGCCATGGAAGAGACGCTGCAACAGCGGGTCGAAGAACTTGGGGCCCTCGATGCCGTCGCCGGCGATGGTGACCATGGCCTGGGGATGCTGCGGGGCATTCGCGGCGCCAGGGAGAGTGCCACCCGCGCCTGCGACCGGGGCTGCAGCCCAGGGGAGGTGCTGATGGAAGCGGGGGAAGCCTGGTCCGACCATGGGGGCGGAACCTCCGGTGCCCTCTGGGGTGGCGCCCTGCTGGCGGCGGGCAACGCCCTGGCGCAGGCCACGGCGCTGGAAGACAGCGCTATTGCAACGGCCTTCGAGGCCGCCCTGCAGGCCGTGATCGACCTCGGCAAAGCCGCTCCCGGCGACAAAACCATGGTTGATGCCCTCGAGCCCTTTTGCCGCCACCTCCAGGCCGACCTAAAGGCCGGGCTGGGCTTGGAGCAGGCCCTACAGAACGCCGCCGAAACCGCTCTGTCTGCCGCCAAAGCAACCTCTGAACTGCTGCCACAACGGGGAAGGGCGCGCCCCCATGGCCGCCGCAGCCTGGGGCACCCCGACCCCGGTGCCATGTCCCTGGCGTACTGCCTTGTGGCCGCCACGCTATGGAGGGAACACATGCGCCCTAGCTGAAATGGGCCAGAGGTTCGGCGAAGGCGCTGTCGAAGGAAAGATTCAAGCCAAATCAGCTAGGGGGTCACAAGGTTAAAAGATTCAGCTGAACGCTCCTCCGGCTTGCCGGAAAGACCACCTGGCTCATCCACATGGGGCTGTAGAACTTCGGCAACGAAGCGTTCAGAAGACTCCTTCGAGTCCCAAATGGCCACAATCAACAAACCGTCAACGGATCGGTGGTGAGGACGGCAGGGCTGCTGTCCGGCGGTGGATCACGAAACTGACAACCATCAACGCCAGGTAAAGAGATCCTAAACCGCGATGGCTCAGCAGAATGGCAAGGAACGTCAGCAGCGAAAGCACCAGAGCAATCCATGGGAAGAAGGGATAGCAAGGGGTGAGAAATGGACGCGGCAGGGATGGTTCCTTAACCCTCAGAACTAACAGCGAAATCATCGCCAAAATGTAGAGCGTTAGAGCCCCAAAAACCGAGAGCAGAATCAAATCACTGGTATGGCCAGAAGCAAGGGCCAGCAAGCCAAGGGCGCAGTTGAACTTGAGGGCATTAGCTGGTGTTTGGTGGCGCGAATCAAGATTGGCAAGACATGCCGGTCCGTGGCGCATCCGGCCGAACTCCATCGTGGAGCGACCTGAGGCCAAGATCAGCCCGTGAAAGGAGCCCACCAAGCCGAGCAATCCAGCCGCAAAGAGGAATTGATAAAGAGGATGGTGGGTCGCCATCACCTTGGCCAAGGCCATGGGCAAGGGAGAATCCGAAACACTGCCATCCAGCTTGAACACAATCGTCTGCCAGCCATCGACCCCAGCAGCCCCGATAAAGGTCAGAACGGCAAGCACAGCGAGCGTTAGGAATGCCGCCACAAAAACTCGTGGTAATGTGCGCTGGGGATTCACTGTTTCTTCGGCCATATTGGCAATCGCCTCAATACCCAGAAAGCACCAGACGGCAAATGGAATTGCAGCCACAGCTCCCTGCCAGCCATGGGGCAAGGCATCCCTTGTCAGGTGTTCGAGCTGAAGGTGTGGGAGGGCAACAACACAGAAGATAATGAGTGATAAAACAGCAATGCTCGTCACAATCAGCTCTACGATGGCGGCAGTATGAGCACCACGGATATTCAACCAAGTAAACAAGAGATAAGCAGCAAAAGCGATCGAGAGTAGGGGGAGCCTCGGGACAAACAGATGAAGGTAGTCACCGATGGCAAAGGCGATAGCTGGGGGCGCAAAAATCAATTCCACATTCTGGGCCATGCCAGCCCAGAACCCCCAACTCCTGCCCAGGGCGCGGTCGGCATAGGAC
>JBAXOO010000102.1:0-6183 GCA_037133235.1 Cyanobium sp. ELA507 | reverse complement strand
AAACCACCCGGCTTGAGGATTACCTCAAGGAGTACTACGACACGATCCTGCGGCGGCTGCGGGAGATGGAAGCCGACCTCGACAAAGACGCCAAGAAAAAACTTCCTTTCTGAGGGCCTTCCCCCTGGCCAGGGCGCCAGTGCGTTCGTACTATCGCCTGACGATCCGTCGCCGCTCCAAGTCGCCATGGCCATTGCCCAGATCAAGAACCTCCAACGCCGGCTCGGCAATTTGGAGCAGGAGGCCGAAGCCGAGCTCAGCCGCGCCTGTGGCCATGATCTCTGGCAGAGCCTGGGTTTTGATGCCCTCGATGTGATCGAGGATCCCGCCCGCCGGGCCCGCGCCAACTACTACTACGGCCAGCTCCAGACGGTGCGCGAGCTCAGTGGGGCCCTCGGCTGAGTCTCGATCGGCCCGCCGTTCGCCCCTCCAGCAGCCGCCCCAACCGCCCTGCTTCCAGGGCGCTCACCGGGCGCCATTGGCCTGGTTCCAGGCCCTCCAGGCTGAGGGGCTCTCCGCCATCGAGCAGATCGATCGCCACCCGCACCAGTCGCAGGGTGGGCAGGCCCACCGCAGCCGTCATGCGCCGCACCTGACGGTTCCTACCCTCCCTCAACGTGATCGCCAGCCAGGAGGTGGGGATGGCCCGCCGCTGGCGGATGGGTGGATTCCGCTCGGCCAGGGCGGGGTCCGCCAGGGCCTGGGCTTCCGCCGGCAGGGTGCGGCGACCCTGGATCTCCAGCCCGCCGCGGAGGCGTTCGAGGGCCGCTTCGCTTGCCAAACCCTCCACCTGCACCCAGTAGGTGCGGCGGTGGCCCCAGCGGGGTTCGGTGAGACGCTGTTGCAGCCTGCCATTGGCCGTGAGCACCAGCAGCCCTTCGCTGTCCGCATCCAGGCGGCCGGCGGCGTAAACGTCCGGAACGTTGACCCAGTCGGCCAGGCATCCCCAGGCGCTGCCGGGTTCGCGGCTGAACTGGCTCAGCACCCCGTAGGGCTTATGGAAGAGCAGGGTGTCCAGGGGGCTGATCGGTGCGGAAACTCAGCTGCTTTTGCGGGCCCGCCAGAGGTTCACCACCCCAATCGAGACCAGCAGCAGGCCCAGGTCCATCGAGAGGGGGGGATACACCATCGGGCGTTGGCTGGCTGGGGCGCCGACCCTAGGTCCGCCTGAGCGGCCATGGAGGGCCAGGGGAGCGCCTAGAGTGAATGACGGCTTATCCATTGGCTCCAACCCACCGCATGATCGAAACGTCCGGCGTGATCGAAAAGGAACAGGGCAACGGGTTTTACCTGGTGACCCTGGAACAGCCTGCCGGTCACCAGTGCCTTTGCCGGGCGGCAGGCAAGCTCACCAAATTCCGCATCAAACTCCTGGCCGGCGACAAGGTGTTGGTGGAGATCAGCCCCTATGACCTCACCCGGGGCCGCATCACTTACCGCGAGCGCAATGCCGGGGCCACAGGCCCCCGCCCGGCCGGCAACCGCCCCGGCGGCCCGCGTCGCCGCTGAGTTAGGCCGAAGCATCAAGACTTAAACAGGGGTGAGGTCTGGGTACAACTCTCGGGCTGGCTCCGCGGCTGCCCAGGCGGGGTGAGCACCCCCCCCAGCCCCGAGCTCTTAGGCCACAGGTTGGAGCAGCGCTTCGATCGCCGCCAGGAATTCGCGGCGTTGCTTCACCCCCCGCCACTGCTGGCGCATCTCCTTTTGGAAGAAGAGCTGCACGGTGGGGGTGCCGCTCACACCGGCCTGCTGGGCAATCTCGGGATCGGCTTCGATGTCGATCTCCACGCCCTGGGCCTGGCCAGCCAGCTCGCCGAGCACCCGCTTGAGCTGGGGCTTGAGCACATGGCAGGGCCCGCAACTGGGTGAGGTGTAGACCACCAGCAGCGGTTTGGGGCTGTCGTGGTAGAGCTTGCGCAGGGCATAGCCCCCCTTCTGCCAGAGGGCTTCGGGGTCGTAGTTGGAGGCATCGCTCACGGCGGTGCGAACCGGCTCCCCGGCGGGCTCTGGCTCCACCGCATCCCGCTGAACTGGCACCGCCAGGTTGTGGTGGGTCAGCCAACGTTCGGCGGCAAGGGCGGCCTGGCAACCGCTGGCCGCTGCCGTGATGCCTTGGCGCCATTCCGCATCGGCCACATCACCGGCGGCGAACACCCCGTCGAGGGCCGTTTCGGGTCGGCCGGGCCGGGTGATCAGGTAGCCCCGCGGATCGAGCTCCAGTTGCCCCTGCAGTAGGGCCGTGTTGGGGGTGTGGCCGATCGCATAGAAGAGCCCCCGCACCTCCAGCTGCTCCGTGGTGCCGCTGCTGCGGTCCCGCAGGGTGATCGAGGCCAGCCAGGGGCCTTCGCCGTCCGGGCCTGGGGTGGCCCCCTCCGGGCCCTGTGCATCCACCACCTCCCGATTCCAGTGCACTTTGATCGCCGGGTTGGCCAGCACCCGGTCGGCCATGGCGGCGCTGGCCCGCAGCTTGTCGCCGCGCACGATCAGGTGCACGCGACTGCCGTATTTGGTGAGGTAGACGGCCTCTTCACAGGCCGAATCGCCACCGCCCACCACGGCGAGTTCCTCCTGGCGGAACTGGGGGGTGGCGCCATCGCAGATCGCACAGGCGCTGATGCCCCGGCTCCAGAAGCGGCCTTCCTGGGGGATCCCCAGCCGGTTGGCACTGGCTCCGGTGGCCACCACCAGGGCCTGGGCGTGGATGGTCTGGCCTTCGGTGGTGATCACCCGGAAGGGCCGCTCGCCCAGCTCCACCCGCTCCACGTCGGTTTCGAGCAGGTGGGTGCCCCAGCGCACGGCCTGGGCCTTCATGCGATCCATCAGCTCCGGGCCGAGGATGCCGTCCGGGAAGCCGGGGTAGTTCTCCACATGGGTGGTGGTCATCAGCTGGCCGCCGGGGATGCCACCCGCCTGGAACCCCGTGATCAGCAGGGGGTTGAGGTTGGCCCTGGCGGCGTAAAGGGCGGCGGTGTAGCCGGCGGGGCCCGAGCCGATCACCACCAGGTTTTCGATCGGCTGTGGCGCGGCGGGCGTATCACCCATGGTTCCAAGGCGAACTGATTATGACTTGACCCTAGGGGACGGGCTGGGGTCCGGAGGGCGGGCGCCAGCACTTGGATCGCGCCATCGGGACACCAGCGCCATTGGACCCGTTAATCCTTAAGGTTTTCTTAGGATTTGGCTTAAAACTCTAGGAGTCCGTCGGTTTCCGGTTGGACCTGCACTCGCAGCGTGCCAGGCACCATCAGGACCGATTCTTCCAGGAATTCTGGATTGTCTTCCAGGCACAGCAACCATTCCCGGAACTCTTCGTTGAGGGCAAAGCTTTCTTCAAAGCGCTCCTGTCCGTCGAGCGTTGCGCGGCGGGAGAGGGCCCAGCACACAGCAACGGTGAGCCTGCGATGCACTGCTGCGTCCATGGCACTCCCTGCGGATGGGCTTACGTTGGCCGTTGACGGGCGATTCGTTGGTGTTGGTTGACACAACGTCGCAGAGTTGAGGCGTCATTTGCCTACGGATCACCGCCCTAGAAACCCCGGCAGTTCGGGGCCACCCATCCGGATCACCGCGGCTGCCCCGTCGGCCAGGGCGCTCAGCCCCACGCTGCCCCCTCCCCCGGCTCCAGGGGCCATGGCTGGGTCCTCGGCCTCCTCAGGCCCACTGCGGATCAGGTAAGGCTCGCTGCGGGACCAGCTGCGGGCATGGCCGATCAAGAGCGGATCGGCCGGGGCGTAGACGAAGGAAGGATCGCGGGGAATGGCCTCCACGGCGGCCCGATCCCCCTCCATCCGCACCGCACGGGTGATCGCCTGCACGAAGCGGCTCCGGGTCACCACGGTGCTCAGGTAGGCCACCACCCGCAACCGCGGGGCATCAAACCCCTCGGCGCACATGTCGATGCTCACCAGCCAGCGGCCTTCCCCTTCCCGGAAGGCCGCCAACCGGCTGGCCGCCTCTGGATCCTGGGAATGGACCAGCACCGGCGCCTCCCCTTCCTCGGCCAGCAGGGCCGTGAGGCGGCGGGCATGCTCGATGTCGCGGGCGATCACCAGCCCCCCGGCGCCCGGATGGCCGCGGCGCACCTGCTCGAGCTTGCGCCGGGCCTGGAGCAGCAGCCTTTGGGCGATGCCACCGCCATCGCCCGGCTGGATGGCCCGGCGGAGGTTGCGGGCCCGCCAGCTCTCGCGCCCTTCCTGGGAGAGGGGGGAGGTTTCGATCTGACGGTCCCCCAGGTGGCGACCGTGGTCCACCCAGCCATCCTGGAAGCGGAAGTCGAGCGGGCGCACATCCCCCGCCTGGATCAGCCGGTAAGGCTCAATGCAGAGGTCGGGCACGATGCGCTCGCTGATCGTGCCCCCTTCGTTCACCCGGATGCGGCGGGCGGCGCAGAAGGCCAGGGCATCGGCGCGGAAGGGGGTGCCCGAAAGCCCCAGCCGCAGATCGGCGCTGCCGGCCAGCTGGATGAACACCTGGCCCCAGGCGGTGGCCTCGGGCTCGAGGGGATCGAGGCCCAGGTGGTGCACCTCATCGGCCACGGCCAGCCAGCGCCGAGCGCGGAAGGCGGTGGCCAGGTCTTCCTCAAGCCGTTCGCGGTGGCGGGCCGCCCCCTGGTAACTGAGCACCAGGCCGTGGGCCGCGCCGATCGGAAGCCGCGGATCCCACTCGACCAGCCTCAGCCCCAGGCGCTCCGCCGCCGCCAGCCACTGGCGGGCGATCGAGGTGCGGTGGCAGAACACCACGAACCGATCCAGATGGCCCTCCCGCTCCAGCCTTTGGAAGCCGAGCAGGGCCCCAAGGGTCTTGCCCGCCCCCGGCCCGGCGTGGAGCAGCACGTCGCGGCGGGCCGGATCGGGGTCGTGGAGACGGGCGCGGAGCAGCTGGATCAAGCGCTGCTGCCATTCCCTTGGCTTGGGGGCTGGGGCGCGCCGCGGCCCCGGAGGGGCGGCTTGGGGAACCAGCTCAAACGAGAGGGGAGGCATCGGCCGATTCTGCGGCTGAGCAGGGGGTGCTGGTGCTTGGCGCAGGCGGATGGATCGAGGCACTCCAGGCGATGCGCTGGCCCTATGGCGAGGTTTCGGCATCCAGGCAGGGTTGGGATCTGCTGTCGAAGTGGTTTCGCCCCACCACCCAGTCCTCGATCGGCACCCCGCCAATCACGTGATCCCGCACGATCCGTTCGATCCGCTCAGCGCTCACGCCGCCGTAGATCACCCCCTCCGGCCAGATCAGCAGGATCGGCCCCTCGGCGCAGATGCGCAGGCAGTCGGCCTTGGTGCGCAGCACTAGGCCCTGGGGCCGGGCCGGATCCTCCAGGCCCAGCTCCCGCACGAGCTGCTTGAGACGGCTCCAACTGGCGGCGCCGATGGCCGGATCTGGGCAGCAGAGTGCTTTGCTAGGGGTGGCACAGAGCAGCAGGTGGTGGCTGACGTGGGTCACTCAGTTGACCTGGCCGTCGATCGCCCTTCCCAGGCGTGCCTCCAGGTCGTGGCTGGCCGCGGGGTGGCCCTTGACCTGCAGCTCCCCGTTGGCCGGCCAGAAATTGACGTGCTCGCCGCTTTCGGTGCTGAAGGTCTGGAGCGGACCTTCATCGACCCAGTGACCTTGGAGGTGGAGGAGGCTGATCAGGGCCTTGAGGTCCTCGAGTGATCCGTTGAACGTCATGGCGGTTGACTGGGTAGGAGGGGGCTTAGGCGGGGAGGGCTGCTGGGATGGCCTGCATCGTGCCAGCGGCCTCCAGCACCGCCTGACGGGCCCAGGCATCCACCGCCAGCACATCGGCCAGAGAAGGGCTGGCGGTGAGGTCGGCGCGGTGACGGTCGCAGACCCGCTCGATCAACCTGGGAATGTCGAGGAAATGGATCCGTTCTTCGAGGAAGAGGGCCACGGCCTGCTCGTTGGCCGCATTCAGCGCCGCCGGCATCGTGCCGCCCGCTCGGCCGGCGGCATAGGCGAGTTGCATGCAGGGGTATTTGGCCCGATCAGGGGCGCGGAATGTGAGTTGGCCAACTTCGGTGAGATCGAGGCGGCGCCAGGGTGTTTCGAGCCGCTCGGGCCAGCTAAGGCAGTAAAGGATGGGCAGCTTCATGTCGGGCCAGCCCAGCTGGGCCAGCACCGAGGAATCGGCCAGTTCCACCATCGAATGGATGATCGATTGCGGGTGGATCACGATCTCGATGTGGTCGT
>JBAXOO010000101.1:0-6245 GCA_037133235.1 Cyanobium sp. ELA507 | reverse complement strand
GACGAAGCTTTCCTCAGGGACACCATCACGACAGCAGCCAAGCGTGCCGGTGCCACCCTTCTCAACCTGATCACCCACCGCTTCGAGCCCCAGGGCGTTACGGGGCTGGCCCTGCTGGCCGAATCCCACATCTCGATCCATACCTGGCCCGAATCGGGCTATGCCGCTGTGGATGTGTTCACCTGTGGTGACCACACCATGCCGGAGCTGGCCTGCCAAGTGCTGGTCGAGGAGCTTGGGGCCGCTGGGCACAAGCTCACCAGTTTCCGACGGGAAACCCCCGGCTCCATCGCCAACAACGAACGGGAGCACCAGCTGGCCCCGGCCTGAGCAGCCGGTCACGATCACCTACAAACAGGGGGCCCCGGCCCCCTTTTTTGATGGCAGCGATTGGAACCTCAGGCGCTGGCCCCCGCCCGCGGGGGTTCAGGGAGCCGGAGGTTCCAGGTCACGGTTGAGCTTGCCACTCACCAGCCCTTCGAGGTCCAGTGCCACAGCCGTGAAGCCGAAGCCGGTGAAGGCCCCCACCAGCTGGTCCCGCAGCGCCCCCCTGGCTAAGCGCTCCAGCACCTCTGGAAGGGCTTCGGCAACCAGTTCAATGCGGGCCGTTTCCCCCTGGCTGCGGACCCGAAGGGCTCCAAAACCCTGCTCCCGCAACCAGGCTTCCGCGGCGGCCACCCGCTGCAGACGGCCAGCGCTGATCGGCTCGCCGTAGGGGAAGCGGGAGGCCAGGCAGGGCTGGGCGGGCTTGTCCCACCAGGGCAGGCCTAGGGCACGGGAGAGGCGCCGCACCCCCTCCTTATCGATCCCCACCTCGGCCAGGGGCGACACCACACCCTGCTCCCGCGCCGCCCGCACCCCGGGCCGATGGTCGGCCAGATCGTCGCGGTTGAGCCCATCGAGCACCACAGCGCCGGGCACGGCGGCGGCGATCGGTGCCAGGAGGCCATGGAGTTCGCGCTTGCAGGCGTAGCAGCGGTCGGCGGGGTTGGCGGTGTAGGCCGGATCGGCCAGTTCGGCCGTGGCCACTTCCCGGTGGGCCATCCCCAGCCAAAGGGCCTGGGCCCGGGCCTCCTGGCGCAGGTGGGGGGCTAGCGCCGGTGACACGCCGGTCACCGCGAGGGCCCTGGCCCCCAGGCGCTCCACCGCCAGGGCCGCCACCAGGGCGCTATCAACACCGCCGGAATAGGCAACCACCACCCGGGGAAAACCATCCAGCCGTCCACAGACTGCCTCGAAGGCGGCCTGCAGATCATCCGGCAGGGACTCAAGCAGGGTCAGGGGAGGTCGCACCGGCCGGTTGGTGGTGATCGCCTTGAATCCTGGCAAGGCGACGCCAGCCCTGGGGCCCACCGGCCTCAGTAGCATCCGCCCATGGCTGCCCGCCGATGACCCCGACCCCCAGCCGCACCCAGACGCCGCAGCGGGGAACCGGCCGGGGCATCGGCATTCGCACGGCCGCCGGCAGCGACGAACGGGCCCACGGTCAGCTGCACATCTATGACGGCGACGGCAAGGGCAAAAGCCAGGCCGCCCTTGGCGTGGTGCTCCGCACCATCGGCCTGGGCATCTGCGAACGCAAACGGACCCGGGTGCTGCTCCTGCGTTTCCTCAAGGGTCCTGGCCGCTCCTACGACGAAGACGCCGCCATCGAGGCCCTCCAACAGGGCTTCCCCCACCTGATCGACCAGGTGCGCACCGGCCGGGGCGACTACTTCAACGCCGAGCAAGCCACCCCCTTCGATCGCCAGGAGGCCCAACGGGGTTGGGACATCGCCAAGGGGGCGATCGCCAGCAACCTCTACTCGGTGGTGGTGCTCGATGAGCTCAACCCGGTGCTCGACCTCGACCTGCTCGACACCGCCGAGGTGGTGCGAACCCTTGGGGCCAAGCCCGCCGGCATGGAGGTGATCTGCACCGGGCGGGGAGCGCCACGGGAGCTGGTTCAGCTCGCCGATCTCCACTCCGAGATGCGGGCCCACCGGCGCCGGAGAGCGGCAGGGGCGGAAGGAGCCGAATCCGACCCGGACAGCGACCCCCAGGACAGGGGCCTTGATGGCATCGAGATCTATACCGGTGAGGGGAAGGGCAAATCCACCAGCGCCCTGGGCAAGGCGCTCCAGGCGATCGGCCGTGGCATCAGCCAGGACAAGAGCCACAGGGTGCTGATCCTGCAGTGGTTGAAGGGCGGCAATGGCTACACCGAGGATGCGGCCATCGCCGCCCTGCGCGAGAGCTACCCCCATCTGGTCGATCACCTGCGCTCGGGCCGCGATGCGATTGTCTGGCGGGGCCAGCAGCAGCCGATCGACTACGTGGAAGCGGAACGGGCCTGGGAAATCGCCAGGGCCGCGATTGCCAGCGGGCTCTACAAGACCGTGATCCTCGATGAGCTCAACCCCACCGTGGATCTCGAACTGCTACCGGTGGAACCGATCGTTCAGACCCTGCTGCGCAAACCGGCCGAAACGGAGGTGATCATCACCGGCCGCTGCAAGAGCAGACCCGCCTACTTCGACCTGGCCAGCGTCCACTCAGAAATGGTGTGCCACAAGCACTACGCCGAACGGGGCGTGGATCTCAAACGGGGCGTGGATTACTGAGGCGGGCCAGGCCGCCTTGGCCGCTTCCCGGCCATCAAGCCGGAGATCCGCTCGCCAATTGGGCTATCGGGATCCTCCACCTCATCGACCAGGGCATCGACCTCCAGCTCCACCTCTTGGGTGGCAATGAAGCGCCCAATCAGCAGACCCATCAACAGGGCGAGGTACAGGGTGCCCGCGAGGCTGAGCAGAATCACAAAGCGTTCGCCAAGCGGATTGAGCGGAATCACATCGCCCAGACCCAGGCCCGCCAGCACCACGAAACTGAAGTAAGTGAGGCGATCGACCAGGAGCTCATGCCCCCCAGCGGCTCCCAGGGCAAAGGTGCCCGGCACCAGCACCTGCATGGCCGCAGCCACCAGCCCACCGGTAAGGCCGAGGTAGATGTAGCCCGCCGCGGCCCCAGCCATCACCTGGGCGTTCACCCTGGGCACCCGGGCGAGCATCATCACCAGCCGCACCGATGCCAGTAGGGAAAACAGACCCGACAGCAACAGAACCGCTAAACGCAGGATCCAAAACGGAGCCTGCTGTTCCACCAGGGCCAAGATCCACATCGACCCAAGGGCGCCAACCCCCAGTCCCCGCTGAAGGGCCGATAACACCAGGGAAAGGGGATTGGGAGATAGGGCTGGCAAAGCCCGTAGCGACTGCACCACCAAAAAGCTGAGCATCAAGGGCAGAAGCCAGTGGAAGGTGCCACCGCCAACCACCGTCACCGGCAGCATGATCACCAGCAGCAACACGCTGCACAGCAGGGGTAGAAACTGCGGCTCCAGCTTCACCAAACGCCGCTGGAAGCTCCTCTGCCGATCTGGATCCATGAAGGGAGATCAGTAGCGCGGTACGGAGGGATCCACCTCCTGGCTCCAGGCATCGATGCCACCGGCCACGTTGATCCCTTCGATGCCGTGGCGCTTCAGGGCGATCAGGGCCTTGGCACTGCGCCCCCCGAGCTTGCAATGCACGTAAAGGCGCTTGCCCTCCGCCAGTTGACGAACCCGCTCGACGGCGGTGCCGTTTTCGATCTGATCGAGCGGGATGAGGATGGCACCGGGGATCACGCCGATCTCCGCCTCGGGGGGATTGCGCACGTCGATCAGCACTAGGCCACTGCGATCGCCATCGAGCAGGGCCTGGAGATCGGTCACGCTCACACTGTCCACCGCACCGGCTTCCTCCTGGCCGGGGGCACTGCCGCCCACCCCACAGAACTCCTGATAATCAATCAGTTTGTCGATCACGGGCCGCTCAGGATTGGGCCGCAGCTTCAGCTCGCGGAAGGCCATCTTGAGGGCATCAAACAGCAGCAGGCGGCCGCTCAAGGTGGTGCCGATGCCGGTGATGATCTTGACCGCCTCGGTGGCCTGGATCACGCCGATGATGCCGGGCAAGACCCCCACCACGCCCCCTTCGGCGCAGGAGGGCACCATGCCGGGGGGCGGCGGTTCGGGGTAAAGGTCGCGGTAATTGGGGCTTTCGGCATCGAGGTTGAACACCGTGGCCTGGCCCTCGAAGCGGAAGATCGAGCCATACACATTGGGCTTGCCCAGCAGCACACAGGCGTCGTTCACCAGGTAGCGGGTGGGGAAGTTGTCGGTGCCGTCGCAAACGAGGTCATAGGGACGAATGATCTCGAGGGCGTTCTCGCTGGTGAGGGCGGTCTCGTAGAGGTCCACCTGGCAATGGGGATTGATCTCGAGGATCCGGGCCTTGGCCGATTCGATCTTGGGCTTGCCCACCCAACTGGTGCCATGGATCACCTGGCGCTGCAGGTTGCTGTGGTCCACCACATCGAAGTCGACGATGCCCAGGCGCCCCACCCCGGCGGCGGCCAGATACAGCAGCAGGGGCGAACCCAGGCCGCCGGTGCCCACACACAGCACGGAAGCCGCCTTGAGGCGTTTCTGCCCCTCCATGCCCACCTCCGGCAGGATCAGGTGGCGGGCAAAACGGGCCACCTCATCGGGACTGAGCTGAACGCCGCTGGTATCGGGGGGAAGCATGGGGCAGCAGGGAGGTCGGGGCGCGGCCGCGGATGCGATCGCCTCATTCCTCCATTCTCCACGGCAGGAGCCGCGGCTCCATGGCCTCCTCCATCCACCAACAGCCCAGGGGTGGAACCATGGTCCAAGGGGTGCCTAGGCCTGGCAGACCACCGCGGATCAGCATCAGGGTGGGAAACACCGCCAGAAGCCGGTCGGTGGCGGAAGGGATGGGCTCCCCTTCGGGATGGCTGTGGACCGAACCCAGCACCTCCAAGCCATGGGCCCTGGTCCATTGCTGGGCGTGGAGCTGCTCGCGGGGGTCGACCAGGAAGCGGCGGCGGCGCTCGTCTTCAGGCTCCCAGCCATTGCGGCAGGGCCAAACCCGCTGCAATCTCCAGAGCGCACCGGCCGGCCCGATCGCAGCCGTCTCGCGGCAACCCAGCAGAAGGGCGCATCCCTCCTCGGGGGCGGCGGCATCGAGCACCCGGTGCAAAAGGGTCAGCGCCTGACGACCGATGCAGATCTCCGCTGGCATCCCGTAGAACATCCAGGTACCTTATGAACCATTGCGTTTCTACCGCCTTCCATGAGCGACCTCAGTACTGAAGCCAAGGAGACGGTGGAATCCACGGTCGAATCCGTCAAGAACGCTGTCGAGGATGACGGTTTCGATTTCAGCCAGCGCTATGGCGACGTGATCGGCAAGGTCAACGAAACCCTCGACAAGGTCGACTGGAGTCAGCTGGGCAAGGCCGGCAAGGTCGGCGGCATCCTGCTGGCGGTGATCGTGGCCCAGATTCTGATCAAGGGCGTGCTCGACACCATCAACCTCCTGCCGATCATCCCCGGACTGCTGGAGCTGCTCGGTTTGGTGGTGGTGGGTACCTGGAGCTGGGAAAACCTCACCACCAGCGAAAAGCGCACCGCGGTGGTGGATCAGCTCCAGACCCTCAAAAAGGAATACCTGGGCTGAAGGTTGAGCTGCCCTTGAGGCAAGTCCATCCCCTTGAACCCATGCGGCCATCTTGGTGGTCAGGCCAGCAGCGCTTGGATGAGCCTGCCCGCCTGGCAACCGTAGCTGCCACCAAACAGGTTGGCGTGGTTCAGCAGGTGGTAGAGGTTGTAAAGGTCAACCCGGCGCCGGTGGTCCGGCGGTAGGGGCCAGGTTTCTTCGTAACCGGCAAAGAACTCGGGCGGGAATCCCCCGAACAGCTGGGCCATGGCCAGGTCCACCTCACGGTCGGCCCTGTGGACGGCCGGATCAAAAATCGCGCCACCGCCACCTGCCTCGACGCAGCCCGGCCCGGAAACAAGGGCGCCGGCATTACCGCTCCAGAGATCGCCATGCACTAGGCAAGGCTCGGGGCCATGGCCCGCCAGCCAGCCGGGAACGCGCTCGAGCAGCTCCTCCAAGCCCGCCAGCGGCTGGCCGCGCCCGGCCAGGAGAGCCGCCTGGGGAGCCAACCGCTGATCGCGGAAGAAGAGGCCCCAGCTGCCATCCCAACCGTTGGCCTGGGGAGCCGAACCGATCCAGTTGTCGCAGGGCCAACCGAACAGGCCGGGCCGATCCCCAGCCGTGCAGATCAGATCAAGGCTGCGTCGATGCAAATGGGCCAGACCAGCCCCCAGCCACCGCCAGGACGCCCCCCGACCC
>JBAXOO010000100.1:0-6246 GCA_037133235.1 Cyanobium sp. ELA507 | reverse complement strand
TCCCCACAGAGCCCAGCGGCTGGCTGCCAGCGGCGCCTCCCGTTCTGCTGGTGCCGGGTTACCTCAATTCAGGTCCTGACCATTGGCAGAGCCACTGGGAGAAGCGTTGGCCGCAGGTTCGCCGCATCGACTTGGGCAGCTGGGATGCCCCCGATCGCGAGCTTTGGCAGGAGCGCTTCCAGGCGGCGTTGCAGGCCTGCAGCGAGCCCCCCTTGGTGGTGGCCCACAGTCTGGGTTGTCTGGTGGTGGCCGATCACCAGGCGAGGGGCGCCCTGGCCCCCATGGCGGCGGCCCTGCTGGTGGCCCCCCCCGATCCCGGCAAGCCCGAGGCGCCCGTGGCGATCCGGGGGTTTAGCCCCGTGGCCCGGGGCCGCTTCAAGGTCCCCGGTCTGGTGGTCACCAGCAGCAACGATCCCTTTGCAGCCGAAGCGTTTGTGCTTGATCTCGCCCAGGCTTGGGGCCTGAACACCCACCGTCTGGGCCCCTGCGGCCACATCAACGCCGATAGCGGCTTGGGAGAATGGCGCGAGGGATTAGCCCTGTTGGCTGAGCTGCAAGCTGAAGGAAACTCAGGGCTCCTTGGCTGATCGGGCTAACCAGCCCTGGGCGATGGCGGGCGGCCCTTGCCCTCAAAGCCGGCGGCGGAAACCTTCGCTGAAGGAGGCGCCGGGGCGATCCGCCTCTTCGGAGCTGCGGGAAAGCTTCCAGACGTTGCGACCAAGGCGGCGGGCCGTCAGGCCACCGCGCTGCACGGTGGGGGCACCGGGGCGGGCGCCCAGCAGCTGGGTCACCTCAGCGGTGGAGAGGGGTGCACCGGTCTGGAGGGCGAGCTGGACCAGCTCAAGACGCTGGCGCAGAGCAGCCAAATCGATGCTGCCGGCGTCCTCCTCCTCGCTCCAGACCCAGGGACGCTCGCCGCCGCCCTCGGCCAGCTTGCCCATCAAACCCAGACCGATGAAGGCGAGAGCCTGCTCGGGCTTCAAGCCCTGCTCCACCGCCCGGGCCATCCAGTCCGGCAGGGTGGCATGGGCGGGCTCGGCGGCCATCGGTTCGGCTGCGCTGGCTGTCGAAGGGGCTGAACTGGGTTTGGCGGCCATCGGACAACTGGCAATCCTGGCCGGAAGGTACCGGCCCAAGCGGAGGCCGCAAGGCCCGGGCGCCAGGGCCGGGCTCAAGCGGGTGGCGGGTGGCGGGTGGCGGAGGTCAGCATCGAATCCATCGGCCAAGGTCCATCGGCCGAGGTGATCACGGTGATAGCGACCCCTCATCAACCGGTCGTCGCTGAAGCCACCAAAACGGCCTTCTTGTCAGGGTGCGACGACCTGCGCGGCGTAGGATCCGCCCAAGCTTCCAGATCCCAGATGGAGGCTCCATCCCGTGCCCCAACGGGCACTCCCGGAGCTGACCAGAAGGCCATAGCTGCCTGGGCTCCATCCAACCTCCAAGCCAGGCTGCGGGGCCATCGACCTTCGCCCCTGCTGACCATTCCCGTCTTTTTATCCACCCCCAGGAGGTCACGCCCCGGCGCCTGATGGATTCCAACTTCCGCTCCCCCACCGCCGAAGACCGGGCCATCAGCCGCCGCAGGACCGCCCTGCAGGGCAGCAGGCCCTTGGTGACGGGCACGGAAATGGGAACCTCCCGGGGTGGGGGACTGGGCAGCTCGCTGGGCAGCGATGCCTCCGGGGCGAGCTGTGTGATCACCACCGACAGCGAAGGGCGCCGCCTCTCCCGCCAGAACAGCCACGTGCAGTCGATCGAACTGCGCACCTACGTGTTTCTGGATTCGCTACAGCCCCAGTTGGCCGCCTACATGGGCACGGTGAGCCAGGGCTTCCTACCCATCCCCGGCGATGCCTGCCTCTGGCTGGAGGTTTCGCCCGGCATGGCGGTGCACCGCGTCACCGACATCGCCCTCAAGGCCAGCACCGTGCGCCTCGGCCAGATGGTGGTGGAGCGGGCCTTCGGCTCGATCGCGATGTACCACCGCGACCAGAGCAACGTGCTCCACTCCGGAGAGGTGGTGCTCGAAGCGATCGGCAGCTCGGTGGACCGCCGCAGCCGCTGTGAGGTGACCTGGACCGAGATCATCCGCGCCATCACCCCCGACCACGCCGTGTTGATCAACCGCCTGAATCGCCGCGGCTCGATGATCCAGGCCGGCATGAGCATGTTCATCCTCGAAACCGAGCCCGCCGGCTACGTGCTGATCGCCGCCAACGAGGCCGAGAAGTCCTCCAACATCACCGTGGTGGACGTGAAGGCCGTGGGCGCCTTTGGCCGCCTCACCCTGGCCGGCAAGGAGGGGGACGTGGAGGAGGCCGCCGCCGCCGCCATGCGGGCCGTGGCCCAGATCAACGGTTAGGTCGGCCCCTAGCCCCTCAGACAATGCCCAACAACTGGCGGAGTCCGGGGGCCATCTCCCTGGCCGCCTTGCCGCGGCTGCCCAACTTGGCCTTGAGGTGGTCTGGCATGCGGGCATAGCTGCACCCCGCTTCCCTGACCCAGAAAACCGGGTCGTAGCCAGCTCCACTGCCCTGGGGTTCGCGCAGGATGGAGCCGTGGCAGAGGCCTGAACCCTCGAGGCGAATGGTGCCATTGGGGTCCGCCAGGGCCATGGCACTCACGAAGCGGCCGCCGCGGTAAAGGCTGTCATCGAGCTCCCGCAGCAGCCGATGGATGCGCTCCGGATCGCTGGGGGCGTAGCGGGCCGAAAGGACGCCTGGCCGGCCACCGAGGGCATCGACCTCCAGGCCCGAATCATCGGCGAGGGCCCACTGGCCCGTGAGGGAGGCCACGGTTGCGGCCTTGAGGCGGGCGTTTTCGGCGTAGGTGGCGCCGGTTTCCTCAATCTCCAGACCAGCCGGCTGGGGCAACACCTCGATCTCCACCACCGCCAGCATCGCGCCGATCTCCACCACTTTGTGGGGATTGCCGCTGGCGATCACCAGCTGGGGAGGACGGCTGCCGCGGGGATCCGTAAACAAGAGTCGCTTCAGGGCGGCGGAATCCATTCTGCGGGACAGCCCGGATCGGCAACGGAACCGCGACAGGCGCCCAGGCCTGGGTGCAGCACGGGTGGCGCAAAGGGGTGAGGCAGGACGGGTTGAACATTCCACCCCCGAGCAAACGCCTGGGGTTCCTGCCTCATCGCAAACGCTAGGGCTATTGACTAGGTCCCGAAAGGGGCCTTGCGTCAACTTTGAGCGACCGCTGACGCCCTGACCGCGGCCCTCCCCCTAAGTTGCCTCCACCCCCCTGAAAATCGGTGCCCTGCGATGCAGTCGAGCCTGGTCCTCCAGAACCTGCTGTCGGCACCGGTTCTTTTCTTCTTTCTGGGCATCCTGGCGGTGGTGCTGGGTTCCGACCTGGAGATCCCCTCGCCCCTGCCGAAGCTGTTTTCGCTCTACCTGCTGCTGGCGATCGGCTTCCGCGGCGGCGTGGAGCTGGCCCGCAGTGGCCTGGGATCGATGGTGCTGCTCACGATCGGAGCGGCGGTGTTGATGTCGATTCTGGTGCCGATCACAAGCTTCCTGGTGCTCCGCACCCGCCTCGATCCCTATAACGCCGCCGCGGTAGCGGCCTCCTATGGCTCGATCAGCGCCGTGACCTTCATCACCGCCCAGAGCTTCCTCAACGTGCTCAAGGTGCCGTTTGACGGCTTCATGGTGGCGGCCCTAGCGCTGATGGAATCGCCGGCGATCGTGGTGGGCGTGGTGATGGCGAAGCTCACCGGCGAAGCCACCGGCCAGCTCGAAGGGGAGGAAGGGGGCGGCCTGCGCTGGCGGGAATTGCTGCGGGAGGCCTTTCTCAACGGCTCGATCTTTCTGCTGATCGGCAGCTTGGTGATCGGCTATGCCGTGGCGGCCTTCAGTCCGATGGGGGTCGAAAAAATGGAACCCTTCACCGAAAAGCTGTTCTACGGCGCCCTCTGCTTCTTCCTGCTCGACATGGGTCTGATCGCCGCCCAGCGGCTGCAGGACCTGCGCAAAGCGGGCCCCTTTCTGATTGGCTTTGCCGTGCTGGCCCCCCTGGTGCATGCCCTGGCGGGATTGGCCATCGCGCGGCTGCTGGGCATCAACCAAGGGGATTCCCTGCTGTTCATGGTGCTCTGCGCCAGCGCCTCGTACATCGCCGTGCCTGCCGCGATGCGCATGACCGTGCCGCAGGCGAATCCGAGCCTCTATATCTCCACGGCGCTGGGGGTCACCTTCCCCTTCAATGTGGTAGTGGGCATCCCCATCTACATGGCCCTGGTGCAGCGCTTCATCCCGGCCAGCTGACGCTCAGCTTTTCTCCCCACTACCCATCCCCCTGACCCATGAAACGCATTGATCTTTTCCTCAGCGAGCGGGAGGTGGACAAGGTCTGCAAAGCCCTCCGCAAGGCCGGGGCACCGGGTTATTCGGTGATGCGCCATGTGACCGGCATGGGGGTGGGAGGGGAGATCTCCGAAGCCATGGACTTCAGCAGCTTCGGCGCGAATGCCCACCTGATCGTGTTCTGCGAGGCGGAGATGGTGACGGAAATCCGAGCGGGCCTCAAACCGCTGTTGCAGCGCTACGGCGGCGTGGGCTTTCTTTCCGATGCCGAGGCCTTCTGACAAGGGCCTAGACCCAGCGAACCTTAAGTTTTACGAGCCATTGATCAGCCCTGCTTATCCGAAAGGCCGCGAACCGTGATGGGGCTCCCCCTCCAAATGGGTTGACGGAGGGTTGGCCGCGGGAGCAGGGTTGATCACGAACATTCCACCCCCCTCCTCCAGGAGCAGGTAATGGCAAACGAAACTATGGGCATCGCCCTCGGCATGATCGAAACCCGTGGCCTGGTGCCCGCGATCGAAGCGGCTGATGCCATGACCAAGGCCGCGGAAGTGCGCCTGATCGGTCGTGAGTTTGTCGGCGGCGGTTACGTCACCGTGCTGGTGCGCGGTGAAACCGGTGCCGTCAACGCCGCCGTGCGCGCTGGTGCCGACGCTTGTGAGCGCGTGGGCGACGGCCTTGTTGCTGCTCACATCATTGCCCGCCCCCACCGTGAAGTGGAGCCGGCGCTGAACAGCAGCTTCGGCCTGGGTTCGAAGGACTGAGCGGAACGCGCCTAACGCGCCCTTTCTCACCCTTTCCCTAAACGACCCAACCGGAGAATTTCCATGAGCAAGAAGTACGACGCCGGGGTCAAGGAGTACCGCGACACGTATTGGACTCCTGATTACGTCCCCCTCGACACCGACCTGCTGGCCTGCTTCAAGTGCACCGGCCAGGAAGGTGTGCCCCGCGAAGAGGTGGCTGCCGCCGTGGCAGCCGAATCCTCGACCGGCACCTGGTCCACCGTGTGGTCTGAGCTCCTCACCGACCTCGACTTCTACAAGGGCCGTTGCTACCGCATCGAAGACGTTCCTGGCGACAAGGAAGCCTTCTATGCCTTCATCGCCTACCCCCTCGACCTGTTTGAGGAAGGCTCGATCACCAACGTGCTGACCTCCCTGGTCGGCAACGTGTTTGGCTTCAAGGCCCTGCGCCACCTGCGCCTCGAAGACATCCGCTTCCCGATCGCCTTCATCAAGACCTGCATGGGTCCGCCGAACGGCATCGTGGTTGAGCGCGACCGCATGAACAAGTACGGCCGTCCCCTGCTGGGTTGCACCATCAAGCCGAAGCTCGGCCTGAGTGGCAAAAACTACGGCCGGGTTGTGTACGAGTGCCTGCGCGGCGGTCTCGACTTCACCAAGGACGACGAAAACATCAACTCCCAGCCCTTCCAGCGCTGGCAGAACCGTTTTGAGTTCGTGGCTGAAGCCGTGCGTTCCTCCCAGGAGGAAACCGGCGAGAAGAAGGGGCACTACCTCAACTGCACCGCCAATACTCCTGAAGAGATGTACGAGCGGGCCGAGTTCGCCAAGGAACTGGGTCAGCCGATCATCATGCACGACTACATCACCGGTGGCTTCACCGCCAACACCGGTCTGGCCAAGTGGTGCCGCAAAAACGGCATGCTGCTCCACATCCACCGCGCCATGCACGCGGTGATTGACCGCCATCCCAAGCACGGCATCCACTTCCGGGTGCTGGCCAAGTGCCTGCGCCTCTCCGGTGGTGACCAGCTGCACACCGGCACCGTGGTGGGCAAGCTGGAAGGTGATCGCCAGACCACCCTCGGCTACATCGACCAGCTGCGTGAATCCTTCGTTCCCGAAGACCGCACCCGCGGCAACTTCTTCGATCAGGACTGGGGTTCGATGGGCGGCGT
>JBAXOO010000099.1:0-6271 GCA_037133235.1 Cyanobium sp. ELA507 | reverse complement strand
GGCCAGGCCGATGGCCTCAGGATCGTCCTGGGGGCCGCTGACCGTGTCGCGGATCAACTGCTGGCCATCAAGGCTTGCCACCATGCCAGTGAGCACCAGCTCGCCGCTGTAATCGGGCCCGCTGAAGTGGGTGTTGACCCCGATCGGCACCTGGCAGCCACCCTCCAGCTGGCGAAGGAAAGCCCGCTCGGCCAGGCAGCGCAGGGCGGTGGGGCGATGCTCCAGCACCGCAATTCGCTCCAGCACGGCGGTATCTCCCGCGCGGCACTCGATGCCAAGGGCCCCTTGGCCCACGGCATGGAGGGAGATGGAGGGATCAATCAATTCATGGATGCGATCAGCCAGGCCAAGGCGGCCGAGGCCCGCCGCCGCCAGGATCAGGCAGTCGTACTCACCGGCATCCAATTTCTCCAGGCGGGTGATCACGTTGCCGCGGACATCCTTAAAGGTGAGGTGCGGATAGTGGTGCCGCAGCTGGGCTAGCCGCCGCAGCGAACTGGTGCCCACCACGCAACCTTCAGGCATGGTGGCCAGGGTCCTGTCCTGGTGGCGAGCATGGACCACCAGGGCGTCGGCCGGATCCTCCCGCTCGGTGATGCATCCCAGGATCAGCCCCCCGGGAAGGTTGGTGGGCAGATCCTTGAGGCTATGGACGGCGATATCGGCCCGGTCCACCAGCATCTGGGCCTCCAGCTCCTTGGTGAAGAGACCCTTATCGCCGATCTTGGCCAGGGCCACATCCAGGATCTTGTCGCCCTGGGTGGCCATCGCCTCGATGCTGATCACCAGACCCGGATGGGCCTGCTCGAGCTCATCGCGAACCCAGTGGGTCTGCACCATGGCCAGCTGGCTGCGGCGGGAGGCAATGCGCAGGCTGTCCTGGCCGGATGGAGCGGAAACGCCGGAAGGGCTGGTCATCGGGACCCTGGATGGGCGGCGAACGCCGCCGGGTAACACCCCCCCAGCCTACGGACCCGATGCGGCCGGAAGGGCCTAGGCCTTGGCGGCCGTGACGAGCTGATGGGAATCGGCGGGCGGTAGCCCGGCCCCGCCTGGGGGGTCAGGCCAGCAGATCCAGAGGGAATGGCCCCCAGGTCTCGGCCAGGTCGGGTTGCTCCGGGTTCTGGCCGCTGATCAGGATGCCCTCCCCCAGTCCGGCCTCCTGGCGCAGCAGGTAGCTCCCGGTGCGCTGGTTGCCCTTGAGAAACACGGGGTTCTCAAGGCCGTCGGCGCTGGCATCCAGCGCCTCCAATGGATCCCAACCCAGAGCTCCCTCCCAGCGGCGCAGGGCCTCCAAGGCGATGGCGGCGGAGGGAGCCATCACCCCGATCGTGAACCAGGGACAGAGCTCCATCGCCTGGGCCAGCTCCGAGCGCAGCAGCAGGCGCTGGGGCTCACTGAGCTCCGGTGCGGTGCGCAGGCCCCGCAGGTCGGCCAGGGCTTGGATGGAGGGCTGGGCTGGGGGTTCGGTGGAAGACACGGGATCGAGGAGAAACAACGTTGGAGCTGCTGACGGGCTGAGGGGAAATAGCAAAGCGTGGCCAGCCCTCCAATCACCTCAGGAGGTGGCGCCAGGGCGCCGATAGGCCCTCCAGAAGGCCAGACAAATCGTGAGCCAGGCCACCCCCACGGCGCCCCCCGCCAGCAGGTCGGTGGGCCAGTGGGCCCGCGCCGCCAGGGTGCTCAACCAGACCAGGGCGGTCCAGGTGAGGGCGCCGAGCGTGAGGGGGGGGCGCAGGCGGGGGTAGTGGAGCGAAAGGATCGCCACCATCGCGAAATAGAAGGCAACCGATCCGGCGGCGTGGCCACTGGGGAAACTGTGGCCGTCCACCACCAAAAGCTTTTCATGGGGGCGAGCGCGATCAAACAGGGGTTTGAGCCAGATGTCGACAATCCCGAGAATGCCCCCGGTGGCCACAACCAGCAGGCCAAGGTCCGACCACAAGCGCTTGCGAATCAGGTAGATTAGCGCCGAGAGCACCAGGGCGCCGGTGAAACCGACCCCGCTCATCCGGTAGATCTGCAACAGGATGAGCCGCAAGGGTCCCGGCAGATGGGCGAAGCCGTTGAGCAGGGCAGCATCAAAGGGCGGGGGATCCTCCCCAGCCACCAAGTGCCCCAGCAGCAGCAGGACCGCGATGGCCAGGGCCAGCACGGTCCAATCGCGGGGACGCAGAGGAAGGGTCATGGGGTGGGTAGGGAAGCTAGGGAGACACGCCAGAGTTCCTGCTGATCCTGGCTTGCCAGCCGAATGATGGCGGGGGCTGGCAAGCCGAGCCCCTCCAAGGCAGCCCGATCCCCGAACAGGCGCACCGTGGTCGTTGAGGGGCCGAGGCCCAGGGAGTCGGGGTCGCCGCGGCGAGCCAAAATCGCGGCGCGATCGCCGACAAAGGCCGCCGTCTCACCGGCGTAAAACACCGTGCTGTAGCGCTTCGTGCCCACCACCCAGAGGGGCTCGTGGGGCAGGGCGCGGCGGTGGGCCTCGCGGGCCAGCTGGCGCAGGGGCAGCTGCCGCTGGCGGTCGAGCAGGGGGGCCAGGGGAGCCACCACCAAGGCGAGAATCGCCAGGAACCCTGCCAGGGTGGGGCTCCAGAGCCAGCGCTGGCCGCCGGGGCGGAGCAACAACAGCCCCAGGGCCAGCGCCATCAAGGCCAGCAAGATCGCCAAGGTAAGGGGTAGACCTGAGCGATTGAGGGCCAGCGCCAGTTGGGGGTGGGCCGGATCGGTGGCTGCCCAGCGCGGCGCAACCGCCGCCGCCGCCGCCAGGAGTGCAAGCAGGCCAGCCTGCAGCCAGCCGCTCAGCGCTTGAGGCCAACCCTTGGGGTCTTGGCCATCGAGGGGCCGCCAGTCAAGGGCGAGCAGCAGGGCGCCAGCAGGGACGGCCGGCAGGATGTAGCCCGGCAGCTTGGTGGCGGCCGCCGAGAAAAAGCCCACCACCACCGCCAGCCAGAGCAACAGGAAGAGGGGCAAGCTGCTGGCCTGGGACCAAGGGGCTTCCACGCCACCCGCGGGCGACCCGGTCCCCCGCAACGGGACGGACCGCCAGCGGCTGGGTTTCCAAAACTTGAGGCGGCCGATCGCTGCCGGCAGAAACAGCGACCAGGGGAACAACAGCAGCAGCAGCCAGGGCAGGTAAAACCAAGGTGGCCCGGGGTGGGCGTAGAGAACGCTGGTGAAGCGCTGCAGGTTGCTGAAGCCAAGAAAGCCCCCTAAAAACTCCTGGCCGTTAACCCGGGTGGCAGCCGTGTACCAAGGCAACACCACCCCCAGGAAGAGGGCCGCCATCGCCAGCAAGGGCCCCGGCGATAGCCAGCGGCGCCAGCTGCCACTGAGGAGCAGGAATCCCACCACCACCAAGGCAGGGAGCAGCAGCCCCACGGGGCCCTTCGCCAGCACGGCGATACCGGCGAACAGAGCCATCACGCCCCGACCCAGCCGGCCCTGGCCCGTGGAGTTGGAGGCATGGTGGGCCAACAAAAAGCCGTAAAGCGCCAGGGTGATCGCGCTGGACAGAAACATATCGGTGGTGGCACTGCGCCCCCAGCCGGTCCAGCCGGGGGTGGTGGCCAGCACCCCCGCCCCCAGGGCGGCGCGGAGCCAGCGGCTGCCGATGGGCTCGATCGCGGGGGCCAAGCGCCATAGCAACAGGAAGGTGGCCACCACCACGGCGCTGGCCGCCAGGGCCACCGGCAACCGAGCCGCCCCCTCCGAAACGCCAAACCAACGAAAGCTGAGGGCCACCATCCAGTACCCCCAGATGGGGTAATCGAAGAAGGGGTGACCGTTCCACCAGGGGGTGACCCAGTCATCCCGCTGCAGCATCTGATGGCCCACCTCGACAAAGAGGGCCTCGGTCTTGTCCATCAGGCCCAGGGCACCGAGGCCCTGGAAAAAGGCCAGCCAGCAGATCAGGGCAAGCCACAGCAGGGAAAGCCAGGGCCAGGCAGCTGAAGGCCAGCGGGAGGGGTGGAACCCCCCTTGCACACCCCTTTGCCGGGATCTTGCGGCCATGGGGAACGGCGGTTCAATGCTTGCAAACTAGACGTCGAAGCGCCCAACCTTCTGCCGCAGCTTGGCTTCGTTGCCGTCTATAGGGGCGTAGTCGATGCGCTTGCAACTGGTCCCGTGGCACAAGCAAGCCAGGCCTACTGGGGGGTGTTCCAAACGAAGCGGGAGGAGGCCGCGTAGTTCCAGACAAACACCACCACGATCCCCACCAGCTGGGCGAGGAAGGTGTCGCGGGAAACGAGGGAATAGAAGGCCGAAGCCACCCCCACATTGGCCAGCACCGGAAGGGAGGCGACCACTAAAAACTTGAGCAGACCCCGCACCAGTGCCAGACCCTTCTGGCGCTGAAAGCGGAAGGTGAGCACGTTGTTAATCAGGTAGTTGGAGGTGGCGGCCACGATCACCGCCGGCGGCAGGGCCTGCTCAAAGCCCAGACCAAGGGCCATCAGCAGATGATTCATCACCAACTGCACCACGATGCCCGTGACCCCCACCAGGCCAAAACTGATGGCCCGGCGGGGCACGATCCTTAGCAGCAGGGTATGGAGAATCGAAACCCCCAGATCCCAAACCACCGCCAGATCGAGCTTGGATTCGCCACTGATCCGCGGTTGGAATTGGAGCGGCACCTCGGCCACCCTGAGCTCGCCATGGCTGAGGGCGAGGAGCTCATAAAGAAACTTGAAGCCTCCAACGTCCACCTTGCGCACGAAAGGCAAACAGGTGGCGGGCCGCAAGGCAAAGAAGCCGCTCATGTAATCGGTGAGCTGGCGATAGCGGGGCAGGCTGAAGCGGGCCACTGCGTTGGCCCAGGTGGAATTGCGCTCCCGCTGGGCGCTGAGTCCGTGGATTTCGGCAGCGGCGTGGAAACGACTGCCAATCACCAGGTCAATATTTTGCCCGGCCAGGGTGTCGACGGTGCGGGCCACGGCGGCAGGCTCATGCTGGCCATCGCTATCCATCACCAGCACCAATTCACCGGTGGCATCAAGGATCCCCTCCTTGATGGCGCTCGAGAGGCCGTAGCGGCCTACCCGCCGGATCAGGCGAACACAGCGATGGCGATGGGCCAGCTCAAGCACGGCATCGGCGGTGCCGTCGGCGGAATCATCGTCGACAAAAAGGATTTCGAGCTCATAACGATCCGAGAGCAGCAGAAGTTGATCCAAGATTGGGCCAACATTACCGCGCTCGTTAAAGGTAGGCAAGACAATGCTTAGCCGTTGTTTCATTCAATCATTCCAAGCATTGTCCGCCGAGCAACAATAATCATTTGATGTATTCCTTCAGCACGCCATTGCGGTTGGGATGACGCAGCTTGCGGAGTGCTTTGGCTTCAATCTGCCGGATACGCTCGCGGGTGACATCAAAGATCTGGCCAATTTCTTCAAGGGTTTTCATGCGGCCATCATCGAGACCGTAGCGAAGCCGCAACACATCCCGTTCGCGGGGACTGAGGGTGGCAAGAACACCTTCGAGGTCTTCGCGGAGCAGATTTTTCGCAACATCTTGTTCGGGATTTTCGATATCGGCCTCGATAAAGTCGCCGAGGCGGGAATCCTCTTCCTTGCCAATCGGGGTTTCTAGCGAGATTGGCACCTGGGCGGACTTGGCGATGAAGCGAAGCTTCTCGATCGTCATCTCCATGCTTTCGGCGATCTCCTCCTCCGTGGGCTTGCGGCCAAATTCCTGGGAAAGGGTCTTGGTGGTTTTCTTGATCCTGGAGATCGTTTCGTAGAGGTGTACCGGCAGCCGAATCGTGCGGCTCTGGTCGGCGATGGCACGGGTGATCGCCTGGCGGATCCACCAGGTGGCATAGGTGGAGAATTTGTAGCCCTTCTCGTGGTCGAACTTCTCGGCCGCTCGGATCAGGCCAAGGCTGCCTTCCTGGATGAGATCCTGGAAGGAAAGGCCGCGATTCATGTACTTCTTGGCAATCGACACCACCAGCCGCAGGTTCGATTGCACCATCTTTTCCTTGGCACGCCGACCCAGCATCAGCCGCCGACGGAATTTAATCAGGGGCATGTCCACCAAGGCCGCCCATTCCTTGGTGTCGGGGTGATGGCCCTTGTCGGCCTCAAACTGGGCGGCGAGCTCCTCAAGCTGCAGGAGATCGGCAATCTTGCGAGCCAGCTCGATTTCCTCATCCGGCCGCAGCAGGCGGATCCGACCGATCTCCTGGAGATAGACCCGGATTGAATCCTCGGTATACACCCCCTTCGGGCCCACCTTGATGCTCGCTAGGGCCTTGGCCTTGGCG
>JBAXOO010000098.1:0-6314 GCA_037133235.1 Cyanobium sp. ELA507 | reverse complement strand
GAGATGTTCCTCGCGCCCCTGATCATCCTTCCCTTTGACGAAGCCGCGATCTGGGCCTACGGCGAGCTGCGCGCTGAGCTCGAACGGCGGGGCACACCGATCGGTTCGCTGGACACGATGATCGCCGCCCATGCCATCAGTCAGCAGGCGCCGCTGGTGACCAACAACACCCGTGAATTCGCCAGAGTGCCGGGTCTGCAACTGGAAAACTGGGTGCCAGGGGCCTGATCAGGCCTTCGCCATCACCTTGGCCACGCGCTCGTGACCTCGGCCAGCTGATCCGTGGTGCTCTGATCCGGCGCCACTGTCAACAGGTCCACATCCGAGCGGGCATCCCAATCGTCACGGGCTAGGGAACCGAACAGCCCTACCTCGGCTGCAGTCCGTCCGGCCAGGAGGGGCTCGATGCGGCTGCGCCAGGTTTCAATCCGTTGGCCGCGCAGCCGGTGGCTGAACTCCTCCACGCTCGCCCCAGGCTCGCCTCACCGCGATGGATCCAGGGTAGGAGCAGCTTCCGAAGGTTGGCCCAAGGTGTCGAATCGCGCCGCCGCCATGTTCTGCCCAGAACTCTGCGGGGGCCGGTGGGCCAGCCGCCCAGCGACTACGGCAAAAAGCCCAGGATCTGCCCCACGATCTCGATCACCTGCTCCAGCTTGTCGGCCTCGAGGCGACCGAGGGGATGGGGTCGGGCGCCGCGGGCTTTCCAGTCGAACGACTTGATCTGATGACAGAGGACATAACTGTGGGCATCCGGCCGCTGAGGAATCGGCCCCAGATCGACCGCCAGGCTCGAGCCGCGGTTGTAGGCGGCTGAGGTCATCGCGCAGCCCACAACCAGGCCCACCGTCCTGTGGAAAGCTGCGGTGGAGAGCACCACAAAGGGATGGTGATCCTTCATCTCCCTGCCGGCCTGGGGGTTGTGGTCGATCCAGATCACATCGCCCCGATCGGGAAGCCAGGCCACTAGGGAGCGCTCCGGTGTCATTCGATGGCTTCGGCCCCGACGGGATCCCAGGCCATCGCTTCGGTGGCTTCGCCCTCCATGGGTGCGAAGACTGCCAAGCGCTCCGCCAGGGTCAGGCGCGGCTCCACCGGCCGGATCAGCACCCCCTCAGCCACAACCCTCAGCTCCACGGTCTGGTTGTCCTGGAGGCCCGCTTCGCGGGCGATCGCGGCCGGCAGCCGCACACCAAGGGAGTTTCCCCAGCGCCGAAGCGACTGACGGGGCCGCGGAGAAGCCACCATGGAACCCTCTTGTTGATCCACAAGTTTAAACACCCTGTTCAACCTCATGGTGCGCCACCAGTGCAAGGCACAACCGCCGCCGCTGACTAGATTCCAGCCACGCAATCCACCACAACCCGGGGCCCGATGGTGCTCGCCAATCCCACCGGCACCTGGACCGCCGCCGACGGCGCCGCCCTCTACGGCATCGACCGCTGGGGAGACCCCTATTTCAGCGTCAGCGACCGGGGCCACGTGATGGTGCAGCCCTGCGGCGAGCGCGGTGGTTCCCTTGATTTGGTGGAGCTGGTGGGGGAGCTGCAGGGCCGCAACCTGGGCTTGCCGCTGCTGATCCGCTTCGACGACATCCTCGAAGACCGGCTGGAGCGGCTCCACGCCGCCTTTGAGCGCGCCATCGCCCAATACGCCTACCGGGGCCGCTACCAAGGCGTGTTTCCGGTGAAGTGCAACCAGCAGCGCCACGTGGTGGAGCAACTGGTCGAGAGCGGCCGCCGCTGGCACTTCGGCCTGGAGGCCGGCAGCAAGGCCGAGCTGCTGATCGCCCTCTCCCTGATAGAAGACCCTGAGGCCTTGCTGATCTGCAACGGCTACAAGGACCGCCGTTATATCGAAACCGCGATCCTGGCCCGTCGCCTCGGCCGCCAGCCGGTGGTGGTGATCGAGCAGGCCGATGAGGTGGAGCGGATCATCGCCGCCAGCCGTGACCTCGGCGGAGCCCCCTTCATCGGCGTGCGCGCCAAGCTGGCCACCCGCAGCACCGGCCGCTGGGGCAGCTCGGTGGGTGAGGGGGCCAAGTTTGGCCTCTCAATCCCCGACCTGCTCGCCACCGTGGAGGCCCTGCGCAGCGCCGGCCTGCTGGCCGACCTGCGGCTGCTCCACTTCCACATCGGCAGCCAGATCAACGACATCGCCGTGCTCAAGGACGCCCTCCAGGAGGCCGGCCAGCTCTACGTGGAGCTCACCCGGCTGGGGGCACCGATGGGCTTCCTCGATGTGGGCGGCGGCCTGGGCATCGACTACGACGGCAGCCGCACCGCCACCGCCGCCTCCACCAATTACTCCCTGCAGAACTACGCCAACGACGTGGTGGCCACGGTGCGGGAATGCTGCGAACCCCACGGCGTGACCCTGCCCACCCTGGTGAGCGAGAGCGGCCGCGCCATCGCCAGCCACTTCTCGGTGCTGGTGTTTGACGTGCTCGGGGCCAGCCGGCCGCCGATGGCGGTGCCCGAACGGGTCGAGAACGAACCGCTGATCGTGCGCAACCTGCGCGACACCCTCGCCGGCATCAGCGCCACCGCCGAAGCCCTGCCACCGGAGCGGCTGCAGGAGGCCTGGAACGACGCCCTCAAATTCCGCACCGATGCCCTGGCCGCCTTCCGGCTGGGCTACATGAGCCTGCCGGAGCGGGCCATGGCCGAGCAGCTCACCTGGGCCTGCAGCGCCACGATCGCCCGGCGGCTCGAGGAGCTTCCCATCGGCACGCCGGTGCCCGAAGAACTGGAGCGGCTGCGCGCCTCCCAGGCCGGCACCTATTACGCCAACCTCTCGGTGTTCCGCTCGGCCCCCGACACCTGGGCGATCGACCAGCTCTTCCCGGTGATGCCGCTGCACCGGCTTGATCAGAAGCCCACCCGGCTGGGCACCCTGGCCGACCTCACCTGCGATTCCGACGGCAAGCTGGATCGCTTCATCGACCGCGGCCAGAGCAAGCCCCTGCTCGAACTCCACGAGCTCAAAGCAGGCCAGCCCTACTGGATCGGCCTCTTCCTAGCCGGCGCCTACCAGGAGGTGATGGGCAACCTCCACAACCTCTTCGGCACCACCAATGCCGTGCACATCCGCTTCACCGCCGGCGGACGCTACAGCGTGGACCACGTGGTGCGGGGCGACACCAACGCCGAGGTCTTGCAGGCAATGGAGCACGATCCGCTCGCCCTGCTGGAGCGGCTGCGGGTGGCCAGCGAGGCCGCCATCGACCGCGGCGACCTGGCGATCGGCGATGCCCGCCGGCTGATGGACCACATCGAGGGCAGCCTCCGGCAGACCACCTACCTGCAGGACTAAGGCTGGGCAGCCTTCTGCCCCGATCGGTCCCGGCTGGTCCTGCTACGCACCCCAGCGAGCCCAACGGCTTCAGCCCTGACCCGCGGCGGCTAGCGGTGGTTGGCTCGTGGAATCGCCCTCCCGCAGCTCCCAGATCTCCAGCGGCTCCTGGCGCCCCTTCACCTGGAAGTCCCCCCAGCACTGCCAATGCAGGCCGTCATCCTGGCGGCCCTCCGGATAAAGCAGGGCAAAGGTATGGCCCGAAACCAGGATGCGGCAGAGGCCCTCGTGGCGGTCCTTCTCGAGGCCCTCGATCCGCGAGGCGCAGTTCACGGCGTCCCCCATGATGGCGTACTCCAGCCGTTCGCTGCTACCCATCGAGCCAGCCAGCACCAAGCCGGAATGCACCCCGAGCCGCATCCGCATCGCCGGCGCCCCTTCCAGCGCAAGCTGGTGATTCAGAGCCTCCATGCCGGCCCTGATCTCCAGCAGGCTGGCGAGGGCATCGCGGGCATCCTGCTCGGGCCCAGCGCTCAGGGGCGCCCCGAACACCGCCATCATCCCGTCGCCGGTGAACTTGTTCACCATGCCGTTGCGGCGGGTGATCGCCGGCACGCAGCAGGCCATGCCGCGGTTGATCCAGGCCAGCAGGGCCGCGGGCGTGAGGCCCTCGGACACGGTGGTGAAGTTGCGCAGGTCGGTGAAGATCACCGTGGCCGGCAACTGGCGTCCTTCGAAGCGGCCATCGGCCAGCAGGGTGTCGCGCTGATCCCAAAGCTGGCGCGCCACCGCCGGCGAGGTGGACTGACCCAGCAGCTTCTCGATCTGTTGCCGCTGCTCGAAGCTGGCCGAACCCCGCCGCAGCCAGCCGGCCACCGACACCAGGGTGAGCCCCGCCAGGGGCAGGGTGGTGCCGATCCAGATCCGGCCCAGCAGCAGCAGGGCAAAACCGAGGCCCCAGAGGGCCACCAGGGTGAGCAACACCGCGGCCAGCGACCGGCGCAGGGAGCCTCGCCCCTCCCCCAGCAGCAGGCCGATCAGCAGGCCGATGGGCAGCAGCAGCAGCTCCGCCCAGCCCGGCAGCACCCGGATACCCCGATCGCCATGGTCGAGGCGATCGAGCAGGGCCAGCACCCGATGGCCATGCACCTCCATCCCCGGCATCTGGTATTGGCTGGCTCCCTGCCGAAAACGGCTCTGGGGCACCGGAAAGAGGTCCCGCAAGCTCGGGGCCGTGCTGCCGATCAGCACGATGCGGCCCCGGATCCCAGCCGGCGGCATGCTGCCATTGAGCAGCTGGGAGAGCGACCAGATGGGCAGGCTTCCGGGCGCCCGGAAGGGCAGCATCTGCTGGTAGCCGGCGGCATCGATTCGGTCGTACCCGCCAGAGAAAGGTTGGAGCCAGTACCCCGGCAGACGGCCATCTTCAACGGCTTGGGGTAGCCAGGGGAGCCCCCGGGCGATCTGCACCAGCCGCAGCGGCAGGGCCACGGTGGCCGCATCCTGTCCCGAGACATGCACCAGGTCTCGCCGCACCACCCCATCGGAATCCACCACCAGGTCGTTGAAAGCCCGCCTGGCGGTGGGTGTGCCAGGGATCGGCTGGATCGCCTCGGCGGCGTTGAAAATCGAAACGAGGCGGGGGTTGGTGCGGGCCTCCTGGCGCAGACACTCCTGCTTGGGCCCGACGCCCTTGTCGCGGTAGAGGTCGAGGCCAATCGCCACCGCGCCCTCTTCGCTGAGGCGGCCGATGGCCTGGCAGAGCAACCGGTCATCGATCGGCCAGCCGTAGGCGGCGATATCGAGTTCACCGATGCCGATCAGGCTGACCGGCGCCGGCAGCGGCGTGGGCCAGGGCCGCAGCCAGCTCACCAGGTCGTAGACCTGCAAATCCACCGCCTCGGCCACCAGGCTCTGGCGCAATCCGAACAGCACCAGGGCGGCGGCTCCGTAGGGAACCAGGGCCCGGGCCCAGCGGCCCAGGGCCGGGCCGCTCGGACGGCTTGGCCTCCAACGGGGCAACTCAACCACCACCGCAAGCCCGCAGGCCCTCCGGCGGGAGCAGGGTTTGGCCGATCTGCAGCACCTGGCACCTGCTCCTGGTGCCAGGTTGACGGACCGGTGCGACTTGGTCAACGCGACCCGGCACCGCAGGGGTTCGGCTCCCACTGGGCAGGGCGCTTGAAGGCTGGATCGGCCGGTAGAGTGAGATTGAAAAAATCATTTGGATCCGGGGAGTTTCCCGTCAATGCCGCTGATCGGATTCGGTGGGTTCTCGCTGTTTCTGGTGCTGTGCTTCGGCCATTGCCTCTGCGACTTTCCACTCCAAACCGACAAAATAGCCATCGGCAAATGTCCGGGTTCGGCCGTTGAAGGATTGGCGTGGCCCTACTGGCTTGCCGGCCACGCCGGCACCCATGCCCTTGCCGTGGCGGTGCTCAGTGGCAATGCCTGGCTGGGCCTGGCGGAGTTTGGCGCCCACGCCCTGATCGACTGGTGCAAATGCCGGGGCTTCTTCAACCTCGGCACCGACCAGTCGCTCCACATCGGCTGCAAGGGCCTTTGGGCCTTTCTGGCCTAAGCCAGCAGCGCAGGTTTGGTCAGGGGCAACGCACCGGCAGCCGCTCCGGCCAATCGCTGCGCAGCAGATCCTCGAGCCCAAAACTGCGCGCCAGCTCAGCCGTGGCCACGGTGCCACCACAGGCGTTGCGGAGTTTCCGCAGGTTGGCCTGCACGGTGGCATCTTCGGCCGTGCCGCCTGGCACCAGCAGGCTCAAAGCCGGCGGAGAGGTCGATTCCACGAAGCTGAGCGGATCGGCTGCCGCTGCTGCTGCGGCGGCGGCATCGCCGCAGACAAACGACGACTCCCAGACCGTGGCGGCCGCAACCCCAGCGAGGGGCAACAGAGTGATGCCCACGGGCGCCGCGGGCAAGGTCCGCTGGAGCAGGGGGGTGACCGAGCGGTCCGGGGCTCCTCCCCGCCCCAGGGGACGCAGCTCCACCGCCAGGGGCCGGGGATTGGG
>JBAXOO010000097.1:0-6337 GCA_037133235.1 Cyanobium sp. ELA507 | reverse complement strand
CCCCTAGCCCCCGTCCTTTCCCGGGGCTTGGCTGGATTCACCTTTCCTTGCCCCGATGTCCCTGGTTCCCCGCTGGCGCTACATGACCGACGAGGCCAAGGCGCTCACCCGGCGCAGCGCCGTGTCTGCCGGCGTGGTGCTGGTGGCGCTGCTGCTGTTCCGGGGTCTGCTGCCCTGGGTGGCCCTTGGCCTGGCGGCCTGGTGGATTTGGAAGGCGATCAACCGCTGAGGGATTCGGCCATAAAAAAAGCGGACCCGTCCAGGAACCGCTCGATGACCAACCCCAATCTATGAAGTTCTGTAACCGCACCGTGGCTCCTTGGGGCGGGGATTCTCACGGCATGGATCTCGCTGGCATCCTGCCCTCTGGATTCCCGCCGATCTCCTGATGCTGATCGAGCTCGACCAGTGGGATGGGGTTTCGAGCTCCAGGGTCTTCAAGGCAGCTGTCCATTGCGCTTGGCCTCGCTGATGGCCCGGTCGATGCCTTCGGCGGTGGCCTCCGGCAGCTGGGGGGAATACACGAACGCCTGGGATTCCGGCCGCTGCCCGCCCAACACCAGCTGCAGCCGGCTCCGCTGCCGCGCAGGGGTCTGCTCCCGCAGATAACGCAGCTGCTGTTCATCGGCGAGCACCGCATCCACCGCTTGGTTGAGCAGCAGGGCGGGCGCCTCGCTGAGCTTGGGCAGCGGCACCACCGTCACCCTGCCCTGCAGCGGTGGTGAGCGCAGCAGCTTCTCGCTCACGCTGCCGGGCCGGGCGGCCACCCGGCGACCCGCCAGGTCGTCGAGGGAATCGGGCAGGGCATCGCTGATGGGCGCCTGGCGCAAAACATCGAGGGTGAGCGTGCTCACGATCAACGAACCGAACACAATCCGCAGCAGGTAGCTCAGCACCACCAGACCCTGCCCCCGGGTAGTAACCACGATCGTGTTGGTTCCCGGGCCCGTGGCCAGCACCTGGAACACCAGGGCGTAGCGGCGCCACCAGTTCCGCGTTGGCCAGCGGCCCGCCGGCCCCGCTGGCATGGCGCCTCCGGGCGGGTAGCCCCCTTCGGTGCGCCACACCACCACACTCACCCCCCCAATCGCCAGTAGGTAACCGGCAAGCAGCCCAAGCAACCGCGCATCCAGCAGCCCCGCCAGAACCGCCCGCAACGTGGCCAGCCGGTTGGAGGCCATCAGCAAGGCCACCCCCGACTCCTGGAACGGCAGGCTGAAGCGATAGGTGCCCACCCGCTCCGGCGTGATCGTGAGACAGCCCACCCCCAAGTCCACCGCGCCCTTGCGGCTGGCCTCCAGCAGTGCCTGCGCGTTGGGGAAGGGTTCGAAGGTGTAGGCCAGCCGCTCACGGGCGGCCACGAACTGCCACAGATCCACGGCCGTGCCCTGCCAGCGGCCCGGCCCCCGCAGCTCCGAGCAGGGTGGGGAGCCATCCAGCACGCCCACCCGCAGGATCTCTGCTGAGCGGCCCGCCGGTGCTGAGGACAGCACTATCAGCCCCAGGGCCAGCAAGCTGGGGCCACGCGCCAAAAACCTGTGGCCAGCGGCCAAAAACTGGGGGCCAACGGCCAGTAACTGGGGGCCAGCGGCCAGCAATCGGTGAGCAATGGCCAACCGCACCACCCCCAGCCATTCGTTCCGGCCCCTAGTCCGAGGGCTGTTCCGGCCGCCCCTCGGCAGGAAAGTCATGGTGCCACGACTCCTGCAGCTGGCATCGGCGTTCACGTTACCCAGGGTCCTCAGCAGCCCTGCGCTGATTTCTCCGGCAGCCCGCCCTGTTCCTCCGCCAAGCCGCGCCAGATTCCCGCGGCCCCTCATCGCTGCGCTGTCCGGCAGACCGGCCCCTCGAACCTCCTGTGCCTGCCGCTCCTACGGTGCCCAGCGCCACCCCACCCCGTCCGCGGCCCATGCCCCTGGCGCCCGCAATCGATCAGGCCGATCGGATCATCCTGGCCCTGGATCGGCCCGATGCCGCCGCGGCCCAGGCCCTGGCCGGCGCGATCCCCGCGCTGCGCTGGGTGAAGGTGGGACTGGAGCTGTTCAGCGCCGCCGGACCCTCCGTGGTGGCCGAGCTGCGCGACCAGGGCCTGAGCGTGTTCCTCGATCTCAAGTTCCACGACATCCCCGCCACCATGGCCGGCGCCTGCCGCAGCGCCGCCCGACTTGGCGCCGGGCTGATCACGGTGCACGGCTGCGCTGGCGGCGAGGCCCTGGCCGCCGCCCAGGCTGGCGCCCTCGAGGGGGCCGCCGCCGCGGGCCTGGAGCCCCCCACCCTGCTGGCGGTCACGGTGCTCACCAGCTGGCCAGCCGATCGCTTCGCCGCCGAGCTGGCCATCGCCGAACCGATACCCACCTATGTGGAACGCCTGGCTGCCTTGGCGGCGGCGGCCGGCATCGGCGGCTGCGTGTGCTCACCCCTGGAGGTGGCGGCCCTGCGGCAGGGCCACCCCGAGCCCTTTGCACTGATCACCCCCGGCATCCGGCCGGCCGGCGCCGCCGCCGGCGACCAGGCCCGGGTGATGACCCCGGCCGAGGCGATCGCCGCCGGCGCCAGCCAGCTGGTGATCGGCCGGCCGATCAGCGCCGCTCCCGATCCGGCGGCGGCCTTTGCCGACTGTTGCGGCGAACTGCCACCCGGTGGGCCAAGCAAGGAAAGCCTGCCATCCTGGGCCGGTGAAGGTCACTGATACCTCCCTTGGTCGCCGGAGTGCCTCAGCGCTGAAGGCCTTGTTCGACCGTCTGGGCGTTGATGGCGCCCAACGGCGGCTGCGGCTGGACCGCCTGCAACGCACTCCCTTTGGCATCGGCGCCCTCGTCAGCCTGCTCACCCTGGGGGCGATCGGCCTCTCCCAGGTGCTGCAGGAACGCATGGCCCGCCACCTGGTGGACAAGGTGCTCGAAAGCCAGCGGATCCGGATCCGCGATCGGGTGGGGGCCTTCGATGGCACCCTCCGCAACGCCGAGGCCAGCGTGCGGCGCTATGCCGAGCTGATCTCTTACAGCAGCAGCGATCTAGCCGCGGTGGGCGGCTCCTTCACGGCCCTGGCCCAGCGGGATCCGGATGGCTCCTGGCGGATGCCCCGCAGCCGCTTTGATCCCCTCAACGATGCCAATCTCTGGGTGCCGCCAAGCGTGCCCCTCAACGAGGACACCAAACGCTTCTTCGTGCGTTCCCACGGCATCACCCGCATCTTCGGCCTCGGCTCCCAGAACGCCTTGGTGGAGAACGCCTGGATGCTGCCGCTGATCGGTGGCATGACGGCCTTCTGGCCCACCAATGCCAATTACCTCTACAACGCCACCTCCACCCTCAATTACCGCGACACCCCCTGGGTGACCCTCAGCGATCCGAAGGTCAACCCGGCCCGCCAACCCCGTTGGGTGGGGCCGGAATACGACCCTGCCGCCCGCGACTGGTCGATCAGCGTGGTGGCGCCCTTCTTCCGCGATGGCCAATGGGCCGGATCGGTGGGGCACGACATGCGGGCCTCACGGCTGCTCGGCAAACTGATCGACCGCCAAGACACCTCCCAGGAATCCTTCTCCCGCCCCCTCTACGTGGCCACCCGCGACGGCCATGTCATGGCCAAACAGGAGGGTGCCCCCTCCAAGGGCGAAAGGGTGCCCGATGCCCTCTGGCGGAAGCTGACTCCCTGGCTGGCCAAACCCGATCTGGCGGTGGTGCCCAACGGCAGCAACTACCTGGTGATCGCACCGATCCCCACCCTGCGGGCCCTGGCGGTGTATCTGGTCGATGGGGGCTGGATCCGCCGCACGGTGGGCGAGGAACTCGGCGTGCTGCAGCTAGCGGAGGGCCTCTTCATTCTGGTTTCGGTGGGCTCGGTGGTGGGGTTCGCCTTCAAGGAGGCCCAGGTGCGGCGCCAGCAACAACAGCTGCTGGAGCAGCGCAACCAGGACCTTGAGCAAATCACCCGGATCGACCTTCTCACCAAACTCCCCAACCGCCTCGGCCTCCAGGAACGCTCCGAGCAGGCCCTGGAAAGGGCGCGGCGCACGGGCACCCAGCTGATGGTGGCCTTTCTGGATGTGGACCGCTTCAAGACCATCAACGATTCCCTCGGCCATGCCGCTGGTGATGCCCTGCTGGTGGAGGTCGCCAGCCGGCTCCTCAAAGCGGTGCGCGGCACCGACACGGTGGCCCGCCTCGGCGGTGACGAATTCGTGGTGCTCTGCGAAAACCTCGACGACGCCTTCGCTGCCGGCCATCTCGCCGAAAAACTTCATCGCAGCTTGTCGGCACCGATGCAGGTGGAAGAGCGCCAGCTGTCGGTGAGCAGCTCGATCGGCATCAGCCTGTTTCCGGCCGACGGGGAACAGATCTCCAGCCTGATGCGCCAGGCCGACATGGCCATGTACGAGGTGAAAAACCGCGGCCGCGATGGCTGGATGTTCTTCACCGAAACCATGAACCAGACCATTCAGGATCGCCTCAACCTGGAGGTGGACCTGCGCCAAAGCCTGGACCAACAGGCTTTTCAGCTCCATTACCAGCCCCAGTGGGACATCAACGGCTCCCTGCTGGTGGGTTGGGAAGCCCTGCTGCGCTGGCACCATCCGAGCCGGGGGGCGGTGCCCCCCTCCACCTTCATCCCGGTGGCGGAGGACACCGGCCTGATCACCCCCCTGGGCGACTGGGTGCTGCAGCAGGCCTGCCGGGAGGCAGCGGGGTGGATCGGCCAGCCGCTGAAAAACTGCCGACTTTCGGTCAACATCTCCTGCCGTCAGTTTGCCCAACCAAGGTTGTATGAAGACATCGCAGCGATCCTTGCCGAGAGCGGTCTGCCGCCGCAGCGCCTTGAACTGGAAATCACCGAAACCGTGCTGATGGAAGACCCCGAGCGGGCGATCAGCGTGCTGGGTCGCCTCAAGGCCCTCGGCATCCACATCGCCATCGACGATTTCGGCACCGGCTATTCCTCGCTCAGCTACCTGCGCTCCTTCCCGATCGACCGCCTCAAGATCGACCGCTCCTTTGTGGCCACCTGCCTCAACGACCCCAGTGGTGCCGCCATCGTGACGGCGATCATCTCCCTGGCTCGCTCCCTCGGCATCACCACCATCGCCGAAGGGGTGGAAACGGAAGATCAGCGGGCCTTCCTGCGCCAGCAGGGCTGCGACGAATTGCAGGGCTACCTGCTGGGCAAACCGATGCCGCCCCAGGCCATGGCCGAGTTCCTGCGCCGCCACACCCCGCCAAAACCGATCCAGGCAGGTGCTTCCGCCTGAGGCATAACGCCAGCACAATGGAGCCTATGGCGCACTCCCCCGCCCACCTCCAGCGCATCGACCAGGGCCTCTTCGATCGGGTGGCCCGGGAGGTCAGCTCCCTGCCGCGCCTGCGCCGCAACCACAACCTCCATGCGGAGAGTGACCCGGTCCAGCGCTTCCTCAACGTGATGCAGCCGGGCACCTACATCCGGCCCCATCGCCATCTGCGCGGCAGGCCGGGGGCGGGCTTCGAATGCTTTGTGGTGCTGCAGGGCGCCATCGGCCTGCTGTTGCTCGATGGCGAAGGGCAGGTGCAACAGCTGGAACGCCTGGAGGCCGCCGGACCGCTGCGGGGCATCCAGCTGGGTGAAGGCAGCTTCCACACCCTCGTGGCCCTGGCTGAGGATTCGGTGATGCTGGAGATCAAGGAAGGCCCCTACGAACCAACCTCCGACAAGGATTTTCTCTCCACCTTTCCGGCCGAGGGAACGGCCGAGGCAGCGGCGCAGGAAAAAGCCTGGCGTGGTCTCTTCCCATCGGGTTGAGCACCACAATTTCCCCACCACGCCCAACCATCCCCACCCCAGCCATGCCCGCGATTTCGTTCCAACGCTCCGCCCTTCTGGCCCTGGGCCTGCTGAGCGCCGCCGCACCAGCCATGGCCTCCAATGCGGCCACGTTCAACTCCATGGTCACCACCTTCCAGAACTACGGCTTCGAGGTGGTGAGCACCCACCAGCGCTGCCTGATGGAGCCCAACCTGTTTGGCCTGTACCTCCGCGGCACCCGCAAGATCGTGGTGTGCCAGCGCGGCAACAAGCTCGACACCCTCATGCATGAGGGCTGGCATGCCGTGCAGGCCCGCTGCCGCAAAGGCAAACCCCTGCTCACCGAAGAATTTCTACGGGCCAACCTGAGCCGCGACGACCTGCGCGACATCGACGCCCTTTACAGCCCCAAGAGCTGGCATCGGGAGGCCGAAGCCCGGGCCATGGCCGTGCAGCAGATTCCCCTCTACATGGCCCACCTGGAGAGTTCCTGTGGCGCCCCAACGGCGGCCGGCGGCATCGACCGGGGCCAGCCTGGTCAGGAGAGATGCCGGATTT
>JBAXOO010000096.1:0-6342 GCA_037133235.1 Cyanobium sp. ELA507 | reverse complement strand
GAGGAATACCACCTCGACAGCCTGGAGGAACTGCTGGCCGAGGAGCAGACCGACGGCGTTGGCATCGCCGTTTGGGCCGCCGATAGCGCCCGACTCAAGACGGCCCGGGAGCTGTTGGAGGAGGTGCTCGGCGACGACGACGAGGGCGATGACGAGGATCTGGAAGCTGAAGAAGGCGATGCCGAAGTCCTCTAGGCAGGTCGGCGAGACCACCAGCCACCCAGCACCCAACCTTCGCGATCCTGCCTGCCATGCCCCTGCTCCAGCGTGAAAGCCCCTATCCCCACTGGGAGTTCAGCGATCCTGCCAGTGGTGACCTGCTGCGGCTGGTGCCGGAGCGGGGCGGCCTGATCAGCGGTTGGCGCTGCGCTGGCCACGAACTGCTCTACCTCGACCTGGAGCGCTTCCTCGACCCCGCCCAGTCGGTGCGTGGTGGGGTGCCGGTGCTCTTCCCGATCACCGGCGGCCTGCCCGGCAACCAGCTCACCTTGCCGCAGGGAGTGTTCCACCTCGGCCAGCACGGCTTTGCCCGCCAGTTGCCCTGGCAGCTCGAGGCCCTCGACGATGGCCGGGGCGTGAAGCTCCAGTTGGCCGATACGGCGGCCACGCTCGAGGCCTACCCCTTCCGCTTCCTGCTCACCATGGAGGTGCGCCTGGCCCCAGGGGCGTTGGAGATCAGCACCATCGTTGAAAATCGCGGCAGCGAACCGATGCCCTTCAGCTTTGGTTTGCACCCTTACTTCAATCTTTCCGGCCTCGACACCGTGCACGTGGAGGGGCTGCCGGAGCAGTGCCTCAACCACCTCACCATGGAGAGCGCCTCCACGGCCGAGCAGATGGCGCGCCTCTCCAGCGGCATCGACCTGCTGGTGCGGCCCACCGGTCCGGTGCGGTTGGTGGACGAGGCTGCCCAGACCACGCTCGAACTGCAGCTCAGCCACCCCTTCGATCTGGTGGTGCTGTGGACGGAGCCACCCCGCCCGATGCTGTGTCTGGAGCCCTGGAGCGGCCCCCGCCAGTCCCTCATCAGTGGCGATCGCCGCATTGATCTGGCAGCGGGCCAGAGCACCAGGCTCGATACCCGTTATGCCTTTGGGGCGGCGAGCTAGGGCTGACGCCTAGACGCTGGCATACGCGGGGGGATGGCGCCGACTTGCCTCGTCGGTCGGTTCATCCCCCACCTGCCGGTAGGGCCTCAGCGCTGATCGGGATCACCCGATCTCGCCCTGCTTGCTTGGCTTGATACATGGCCGCATCGGCCCGGGCCACGAGGGCATCCACGCTTTCGCCAGGCCGGCAGAGGGTGATCCCGATGCTGAGGGTGGTGGTCACGCTGGTGGCACCGATCGCCACCGGCTCCCTTACGGCAACGCGCATCGCTTCCGCCAGGGCCAGCGCCTCCTTGATGTTGGACACACCAACGAGCATCACCAGCAGCTCATCCCCGCCGATCCTGCCCACCAGGTCGATGCGGCGCAGCACCCGCTGCAGTCGCTCGCCGACGCACTGCAGCAGGGCATCGCCGGCGGCGTGGCCATGGCGGTCGTTGATCTGCTTGAAGTGATCCAGGTCGCAGAAGGCCAGGGCCACGCTGGGGCTGTCTGAGGCATTGGCCTTGCCATTGGTGAGCGCGGCCAGCCTGCGGAAGGTTTCGCGGCGGTTCGGCAGGCCGGTGAGGGCATCGGTGCTCGCCTGGCGCTCCAGGGCCGCCTCCGCTTCCACCTCGGTATCGATGGTGCGGAAAAAGGCCACGATGCCATCGATGTCGCCGCTGGCGGTGCGGAAGGGACAGGCGTGGGTCTCGGCCCAGTGCCAGCTCCCCGATCGGTCGCGGATGCGGTCGCGGGCTACGACGGAGCGGCCCGATTGCAGGGCCTCCAGATTGGCGCGGTAGGTCTCGGCATCACCCTGGTGCTCCAGGAATTCGGTGCCGAGCTGGCCGATCCACTCGGATTGCGCCCAGCCCAGCATGGTGGTGAGGGAAGGGGACACCCAGCGAATGATGCCGTCGTTGCCGAGTTGCATCACCACATCGGAGGAGTTTTCGGCCAGCAGCCGGTAGCGCTCTTCCGATTCCGCCAGGCGCCTCGCCGCTTCATAGCGGTCGCTCACATCGCGCCAGCTGCAGCTGAGGGAAGCGGCCCCCCGCACCGCCCGGATGTCGAGGAAGCGATCACCACCGCGGTGGGCGTGGTGGACCGGCACATCGTTGAGGGCGAGGGGCTCGCCGCTCTCCAGCACCTGGATGTAGCGCTCCAGCAGGCCGGCCTCGGCGTGGGCGGGGAGAAGCTCCAGCAGGTGGGCGCCGACCAGTTGCTCCCTTGGCAGCTCTTGGTCGGCGCAGGCAGCCGTGTTGGCATCGATGATGCGGAAATCCATGATGGCCCCCCCGGCGCGGCGCACCGGCTGGAGGATCAGGTGGGGATCGAGCAGGGAATCGAGTGTGGTGCCCAACCGGGCCTGGTCCCGCTCCATCGCCCGGCGGGCCACCACCTCCTGATCGATGTTGGTCAACACCCCCTGCCAGAGGATGCTGCCATCGGCCTGGGGCTGGGGCATGCCCTCGATGCGCACCCAAGTGGTGGCTCCCTCCTGTTGCAGCCGCCCTTCCCAGAACAGCGGTTCCCGGCCGGCCCCGCAGCTGCGCCAGCAGCGATCGAAGGCTTCGCGATCTTCCGGGTGGATGCGCTCGAAGGCCAGGCTGGAATCGGCCAGCACCGCGTCCCGGTTCAGCTGCATCAGCTCCAGCCAGCGGCGGCTGACGAACAGAAACTGCGGCTTGGCCTCCGCAGGGATCCGCAGCGCATAGAGGCCCACCGGTACGTTTTCGGGCACGGCCAGGGCCCAGCGGCTTGGGCGAAGGGCAGGCTCGCCCTGCGATCCGGAGCCGGAGGCGGCGGGGGCGGAGTTCTGCGGCCAGCTGGATTGCGCACCCTCCACCTTCAGGGGCGCCGCCTTGCCGTAATACCAGCCCTGACCGACGCTCCAGCCGAGGTCGAGCATGGTGGCCGCCTCCGCGGCGGTTTCCACACCTTCCGCCACCGTGGTGAGGCCCAGCCCTTCGGCCAGCCCGGAGAGGGCCTGGGCCAACCGCACACATTTGTGGTCTCCCACCGCGATTCCGGCCGTGTAGGAGCGGTCGAGCTTGATGCCGTGGATCGGTAGATCGCGTAGGTGGCTGATCGAGGAGAAGCCGGTGCCGAAATCGTCGATCAGCCAGCGCACCCCCAGGGCCGCCAGGTGCTCGATGCAGGTCCGCACGGCGGGATCAAGGGTCAGCAGGTCGGTTTCGGTGATCTCCAGATGGAGCCGTTGGGCCGCCACACCGTCCTGCTGGAGCCATTGACGCACCGTTTCGGCGAGGTCGGAATGGCGCAGGGTGGCGGGTGTCACGTTCGCTGCCACAAAGAGGTCTGCCGGCAGGGCCGCCAGGGCCGCGATGCTCTGACGCAGCACCCGCAGATCGATTTCCACCGCCAGGTTGCCGCGGCGGGCGGCGGGCAGGAAGCTATCGGGGGCTTGAACCGTGCCGTCGGCCTGGACCCAGCGCACCAGCGCCTCGTAGCCGATCAGCTGGCCTTCGGCGATGGAGACCACGGGCATGAACCAGGCCTTGAACGCATCGGCGGCCAAGGCTGAGCGGATGGCGCTCTGCTGGGCCAGCCCCCGGCGCGCCTCTTCGGAGGCCTGGCGATCGCCGAATTCCCACCGGTCCCGCCCCAGGGCGGTGGCCTGACGCATGGCCAGGTGGGCATCCCGCAACAGCTCGTCGGCGCTCTGGCCGGGTTCGGCGATCGCAATGCCGATGCTCACGGTGGGGGTGAGGTCTTGCCCTGCGAAGACCACCGAGCCTTTGCAGGCCTGCCGCAGGCTCTCGGCGGTGGTGCTGGCCGCGTCGATCGAACCCAGCCCATCCAGCAGCACTAGAAACGTGTCGCCGGTGCCCCGTGCCACGAGGTTGGGCTGGGCCACAACTGTGGCAAGCCTGGTGGCGAGGTTGAGGAGCAGCAGGTCGCCGGCCCGGTGGGTGAGGGCATCATTCACCGCAGAAAGCCGATCGATCCCCACGCTCAGGACCGCCAGCACCCCGCCACCGCCGCTGGGCTGGGCCAGGCGCTCCTCCAGCTCGGCGATCAGCGCCATGCGGCTGGCTAGGCCGGTGAGGGGATCGGTGCGCAGGGCCTTCTCGAGCTGGCGGCGGGCCTCCACCTCCGGCTGGATGTCGCGCCAGCAGCTCACCACCCCCAGCCCCGCTGCAACGGCATCGGCGGGCCGGGCGGTCACCCCCATCCAGCGGGTTGCGCCGCGGGCGGTACGCATCCGCAGCTGGGCGCTGGCCGAGGTCCCTTCCCTGAGCTGGGCGTTGAGGGCTGCGAGGGAGGGCTGGTCGGCCTGAAAGGTCAGATCCGCTAGATCACGCCCCACCAGCTCCTCGGGCGCCCAGCCGAGTTGGCCCCTTACCGCCGGGGAGATCCAGCTGATCCGACCACGCACATCACTGAGGCAAACCACCTCGGAGGTGTGCTCGGCCAAGAGCTGGAGGCCCTGGAGCGGGTCAAGCCGAATCGCGCCCCCTGCCCCCCGTTGAATGCGCCCATCCCCGATGGTGGCGTCGTCCGTGCTGGTTGGCGCGGGAGGGGCACTGACGGGGTCCTGCGCGGTCAAAGGGTTAGGTCCTCCAGGCCCAGATCCATTGCCAGCCCTTTCGTTGTTCGAATCTTGCCGCAGTCTGCCCGATGGTGCCGCAGCCTGGTGGGCTGCATCCAAGCGGGGGGGCTATCCATCACCCCCCCCGTCTTGCCCATGGCCGCTGGGGTCACGGGGGTGGGTGTTGGCCCGGAGGGCTACTGCCACCCACACCTAAGTAGAGGGCCTGCAAGGTTTGATCGCCCCGTAGCTCCGCCGCGCTGCCCTCCAGGCGCAGGCTGCCGCTCTCGAGCACCACGGCGCGGTCGGCGATGGCCAGGGCGGCGGCGGCGTTTTGCTCGACCAGCAGCATGCTCAGGCCCTCCCGGTGCAGCGCCGCCAGGGTGGCCATCAGCTCGGCCACCAGCTTGGGGGCCAGCCCCAGGCTGGGTTCATCCAGCAGCAACAGGGTGGGGCGGCCCATCAGGGCGCGGGCGATCGCCAGCATCTGTTGCTCACCGCCCGAGAGGCTGCCGGCCAGTTGGCGGCGCCGTTCAGCCAGGCGGGGGAAGAGGCCGTAGCAGCGCTCCAGGTCGGCGTTGATGGCGCTGCGGTCGCGGCGCAGCCAGGCACCCAGCTCCAGGTTGGCGGCCACGCTCTGGCGGGCCAGCACCCGGCGGCCCTCCGGGCAGTGGCCGATGCCCAGCTTCACGGTGCGCTCGGTGCCCAACCTGGCCAGGTCGGCGCCGTGCCAGAGGATGCGGCCGGCGCTGGCGTTGACCAGCCGGGAGATCGCCCGCAGGGTGGTGGTTTTGCCGGCACCGTTGGATCCCAGCAGGGCCACCAGCTCGCCCCGCCGCACCTCCAGATCGATGCCCCGCAGCGCCTGCACGCTGCCGTAGTGCACGGCTAGCCCCTCCAGCCGCAGCAGCGGTTCGCCGGTCCCGGTGGCGCTCATGGCGGGCTCCCCCCTAGGTAGGCCTCGATCACGCGGGGGTCCTGGCGCACCTCTTCGGGGCTGCCGAGGGCGATGCGCACGCCGAAATCGAGCACGGCCAGGCGGTCGCACAGTCGCATCAAGAGCGGCACGTGGTGCTCAATCACCATCACGGTGAGCCGGTGGCGCCGGCGCAGCTCGCCGATCAGCCGGCAGAGGTCATCCTTTTCGGCCGGATTCATGCCGGCGGCGGGTTCATCGAGCAGCAGCAGGGCGGGACGGGTGGCCAGGGCGCGGGCGATCTCCAGCCGGCGACGGTCGCCGTAGGCGAGGGTGCCGGCCGGGCGCCCGGCCAGGCCCGCCAGCCCCAGCTCCTCCAGAAGTTGGGCGGCCTGCTCCAGCCGCTGCCGCTCGCTCCGGCGGTGGCCGGCGCTGGCCAGCAGTCCCCCGACCAACGAGGCGGGGGGCTGGCGCTGCAGGGCCACCAGCAGGTTCTCCAGCACCGTCAGGCCGTTGAAGAGGCGCAGATTCTGGAAGGTGCGGGCCAGCCCGAGGCGATTGCGCCGGTGGGGTGCCAGGCCGGTGATGGCGGCGCCACGCCAGAGGATCTCGCCGCCGCTGGCCGGGGTGACCCCGGTGAGCAGGTTGAACAGGGTGGTTTTGCCGGCGCCGTTGGGGCCGATCAGGCCAAAAATCTCGCCCTCCTCGATTGCCAGGCTCACCCGGTCGAGGGCCACCAGGCCGCCGAATCGGCAGCTGAGCTCCCGCAGTTCCAATAG
>JBAXOO010000095.1:0-6368 GCA_037133235.1 Cyanobium sp. ELA507 | reverse complement strand
TGATCAACGACCCGGGCCGCTTGCTCGCCGTGCACCTCATGCATACCGCTCTGGTTGCCGGCTGGGCCGGCTCCATGGCGCTGTATGAACTCGCCATTTTCGACCCTTCCGACGCCGTCCTTAACCCGATGTGGCGGCAAGGCATGTTTGTTATGCCGTTCATGGCCCGCTTGGGCGTGACCGGCAGCTGGGGGGGCTGGAGCATCACCGGTGAAACCGGGGTTGATCCAGGCTTCTGGAGCTTCGAAGGCGTCGCCGCCGCCCACATCATCTTCAGTGGCCTCCTCTTCCTGGCTGCCATCTGGCACTGGACCTACTGGGATCTGGAGATCTGGCAGGACCCCCGCACCGGCGAACCTGCCCTCGACCTTCCCAAAATTTTCGGCATCCACCTTTTGCTGGCCGGCCTCGGCTGCTTCGGCTTCGGCGCCTTCCACCTCACCGGCGTCTTCGGACCTGGCATGTGGGTCTCCGACCCCTATGGGATTACCGGGCACCTGGAAAAGGTGCAGCCCTCCTGGGGACCGGAAGGATTCAACCCTTTCAATCCGGGCGGCATCGTGGCCCACCACATCGCCGCCGGGATTGTCGGCATCATTGCCGGCATCTTCCACATCACCACCCGCCCGCCCGAGCGCCTCTACAAGGCCTTGCGGATGGGCAACATCGAAACCGTGCTGGCCAGTGCCATCGCCGCGGTGTTCTTTGCGGCCTTCATTGTGGCCGGCACCATGTGGTATGGCGCCGCGGCAACCCCGATTGAGCTGTTCGGCCCCACCCGCTACCAGTGGGACCAGGGGTACTTCAAGACCGAAATCAACCGGCGCGTTCAAACCGCCCTCGACAACGGTGCCACCAAGGAACAGGCCTGGGCTTCGATCCCCGAGAAGCTCGCCTTCTACGACTACGTGGGCAACAGCCCTGCCAAAGGCGGCTTGTTCCGGGTCGGCCCCATGGTCAACGGCGACGGCCTCCCCACCGGCTGGCTCGGCCATATCTCCTTCACCGATAAGGCCGGCCACGATCTCCAAGTGCGCCGTCTTCCCAACTTCTTTGAAAACTTCCCGGTGATCCTCCAGGACGAAACCGGGGTTGTTCGGGCCGACATTCCCTTCCGTCGGGCCGAGGCCAAGTACTCCTTTGAACAGCAGGGTGTAACGGCCACCGTCTACGGCGGTGCCCTCAACGGCCAGCAGTTCACCGATCCTGCTGACGTGAAGCGGCTGGCCCGTAAGGCCCAGCTGGGTGAAGCCTTCGAATTCGACCGCGAGAAGTACCACTCCGATGGCACCTTCCGCAGCTCGCCTAGGGGCTGGTTCACCTTCGGCCACGCCACCTTCGCCCTACTCTTCTTCTTTGGCCACATCTGGCACGGGGCCCGCACCCTTTACCGTGATGTTTTCGCCGGTATCGACCCCGACTTGGGCGAACAGGTGGAATTCGGTCTCTTCCAGAAGCTGGGCGATCGCTCCACGCGCCGTTTGCCGGAAGGCTACGTGCCTCCGGCCGGCACCACCCTCAGCTGAGCCGATCGGCTGACACCCGGACCTCGTCCTCCCCTACCGAGAACTCCCCATGGAGAGCTTCGCCTACATCCTCATCCTGGCCCTGGCCATTTCCACCCTCTTCTTCGCGATCGCTTTCCGCGATCCTCCGAAGATCGGCAAGTGATCACGTCCCAGACCCTTCCAACCCCTGCCTGGCAGGGGTTTTTTCATGGCTTCCGGCTGTGCTCAGCCGCTGAATACGGGCGGATCCACTCCACCGATGGGATCGGATCGGGGAGCACCCTTCTCAAGGTGCAAATGATTGTCTACACTTGAAAAACAAATCCCGAGCTGCCGGGCATGCAATGCCCCTCCTGCCAACACACCGATAGCCGGGTGCTTGAATCTCGAGCGGCCGATACCGGCCGTAGTGTGCGCAGGCGGCGTGAATGCCTCAATTGCGACTTCCGTTTCACCACCTACGAGCGGGTCGAAACTGTTCCGATCACGGTCGTGAAGCGCAACGGCTGCCGTGAAACCTTCAACCGCAGCAAACTCCTTCATGGCCTGTTGCGGGCCTGCGAGAAAACCGGCCTGGAGCCCGCCCGATTGGAACTGGTAGTGGATGACATCGAACTCGCCCTCGGCCAACGCAACGGTCGTGAGGTAACCAGCAGCGAAATCGGTGAGTTGGTGCTCCAAGAGCTTCGCGGCATGAGTGAGGTGGCCTACGTGCGCTTCGCCTCCGTTTACCGGCAGTTCCGCAGCGTTAGCGATTTTGTGGCCACCCTTGAGGGTCTCGGCAGTGGCGCCATCGCCGACGATCCAGAGCCAACCCTCCTAGCGGTGGTGGGCTGACGCCAGCCGGGATTGGAAACTCAGGGGCTACGTCTTGGTAGATTGTTGGATCGCACACGCCCGGCTGGCGGGCCAGCGTGCAGCGTTCCTTCGCACTGCCACGGGCAGACCGCCAACCTTCCATGACTGTCACCCCCACCGACACCGACGTCGCCATCCTGGAGACCGAAGCCACCGCTGAAGCCGCGGAGCTCGACCTCGCGATTCCGGAGGACGTGCCCTCCGCCGATGACTCCAGCAGCCGGGGGGCCGGTCGTGACAGCGAAGGGGTGGGCTTCACCCTCGAGGACTTCGCCTCGCTGCTCAGCAAGTACGACTACAACTTCAAGCCGGGCGACGTCGTCAACGGCACCGTGTTTGCCCTGGAATCGAAGGGCGCCATGATTGACATCGGCGCCAAAACGGCTGCCTTCATGCCCCTGCAGGAGGTGTCGATCAACCGGGTCGAGCATCTCTCCGACGTGCTTGAGCCCGGCGAAATCCGCGAGTTCTTCATCCTCAGCGAGGAAAACGAAGACGGCCAACTCACCCTTTCGATCCGCCGCATCGAGTACCAGCGGGCCTGGGAGCGGGTGCGTCAGCTCCAGAAGGAAGACGCCACCATCTATTCAGAAGTGTTCGCCACCAACCGCGGTGGTGCTTTGGTGCGGGTCGAGGGCCTGCGCGGCTTCATCCCCGGCAGCCACATCAGCACCCGCAAGGCCAAGGAAGAGCTGGTGGCCGATTTCCTCCCCCTCAAGTTCCTGGAGGTGGATGAGGAGCGCAACCGCCTGGTGCTCAGCCATCGCCGCGCCCTGGTGGAGCGGAAGATGAATCGCCTCGAGGTGGGCGAGGTGGTGCTCGGCACCGTGCGGGGCATCAAGCCCTACGGCGCCTTCATCGACATCGGCGGCGTCAGCGGCCTGCTCCACATCTCGGAGATCAGCCACGAGCACATCGAGACCCCCCACACGGTGCTCAATGTCAACGACCAGATGAAGGTGATGATCATCGACCTCGACGCCGAGCGGGGCCGCATCTCCCTCTCCACCAAGGCCCTCGAGCCGGAGCCGGGCGACATGCTCACCGATCCCCAGAAGGTGTTCGACAAGGCCGAGGAGATGGCCGCCCGCTACAAGCAAATGCTGCTGGAGCAGGCCGAGGAAGGCGAGCCCATGGGCGTCACCGTCGACTGATTCGACCGACCCCTCCCTCCTTCCCCTTCAACCCGGCGACCTGCGGCTGCCGGGTTTTTCCTGGTCATGGCCCACCTGCTGCTGCACGGCGAAGCTCTGGCGCTGCCCACCGGGGGCATCGCCAGGATCGAGGCGGTGCTGTTCGATAAGGACGGCACCCTCAGCCACAGCGAGCCGATGCTGCTGGCGTTAGCGCGGGCCCGGGTTCAGCAATGCCTGGGCCTAGCGGCCGAGGCCAGCGGCGAACCTGGGCCCGATCCCCAGCTTGAGCACCTGCTCAACCGCGCCTACGGACTCAACGACCAAGGCATCCACCCCGGCGGCATCACCGCGGTGGCCGCCCGCGATCACAACCTGATCGCCACGGCCACGGCCCTGACCCAGGTGGGATTGACCTGGCCCGATGCCCTGGCCATCGCCGAGGCCACCTTTGAGCGCACCGATGGCCTCCATGGCGGCGGGTCGGACCGACCGCCCCAGCCGACCGACGGCTTAGCGGCCCTGCTCGATCGCCTCCATCAAGCCGGACTGCGCTGCGCCGTGATCAGCAACGACCACGAGGAGGGGATCCGCTCCTTCCTGGCCCGCCATGGCCTCGGGCACCGGTTCGAAGCGCTGTGGAGCGCGGAGCACCATCCCCGCAAGCCCCACCCTGGAGCCGTCCATGGCCTCTGCGCCGAGTTGGGGGTCGACGCCTCCCGCTGCGCCCTGATCGGCGATGCCGACAGCGACCTGCGGATGGCCCGCGCCGCCGGCATCCCGCTGGCCCTGGGCTACCGCGCCGGCTGGTGCCAGCCCCCCTGCCTCGATCCAGGCAGTATCACCCTCCAGCACTGGGATGAACTCGAGGCCCAGCCCGACTGATGGCCGCGCCCCGGCATCAGCAGCGGCAAGCCGATCGGCGGGCCCTGGGGTTGCGCCAGGAAGGCTGCGGACCGACCGACGGCGTGTCCATCACCACCAGGAAGCGCCCCGGTGAGGGCATAAGCTCTCGCCTCAGTGGATGCCAAAAATCCGATGGGTCGCTACGTCTTCACCTCCGAATCGGTCACCGAGGGCCATCCCGACAAAATCTGCGACCAGGTGAGCGACGCCGTGCTGGATGCGGTGCTTGCCCAGGATCCCGCCAGCCGGGTGGCCTGCGAAACCGTGGTGAACACCGGCCTGTGCCTGATCACCGGCGAGATCACCACCAACGCCCGGGTTGACTTCAACAGCCTGGTGCGGGGTGTGATCGAGCAGATCGGCTACAGCGGAGCCCGGGCCGGCGGCTTTGATGCCCGCAGTGCCGCCGTGTTGATCGCCCTCGACCAGCAGTCTCCCGACATCGCCCAGGGGGTGAACGAGGCCGACGACCATGACGGCGACCCGCTCGATCTGATCGGTGCCGGCGACCAAGGGATCATGTTCGGCTTCGCCTGCGATGAAACGCCGGAACTGATGCCCCTGCCGATCAGCCTGGCCCACCGGCTGGCCAGGAAACTGGCAGAGGTGCGCCACAACGGCAGCCTCGGCTACCTCCTGCCGGATGGCAAAACCCAGGTGAGCGTGGTCTACGAGAACGACCAGCCGGTGGCGATCGACACCATCTTGATCTCCACCCAGCACGAGGCCGAGATCGATGGCCTGTCGGAGGAGAAGGCCGTGCGTGAACGCATCTCCGCCGATCTCTGGACCCACGTGGTGCTGCCGGCCACCGCCGATCTGGTGCTCAAGCCCGACCAGGCCCACACCCGCTTTCTGGTGAACCCCACCGGCAAGTTCGTCGTGGGTGGTCCCCAGGGCGATGCGGGCCTCACCGGCCGCAAGATCATCGTGGACACCTACGGCGGCTACGCCCGCCACGGCGGCGGCGCCTTCTCCGGCAAGGATCCCACCAAGGTGGACCGCTCCGCCGCCTACGCCGCCCGCTACGTGGCCAAGGCCCTGGTGGCCGCGGGATTGGCCCGCAAGGCCGAAGTGCAGCTCAGCTACGCCATTGGCGTGGCCAAGCCGGTGAGCATCCTGGTGGAGACCTTCGGCACCGGCAAGCTCAGCAACGACGACCTCACGGCCCTGGTTCAGGAGCACTTTGACCTCCGGCCCGGCGCGATTATTGCCACCTTCGGCCTACGGGAACTTCCGAGCCAACGGGGCGGCCGTTTCTACCAGGACGTGGCCGCCTACGGCCACTTCGGCCGAGCCGACCTCCAGCTTCCCTGGGAAGACGTGGGCGCCGTGGCCGCCAACCTGAAGCAGGCCACCGCCAGCCGGGTAGGCAGCCCCGCCTGACCCTGGCCCAAGGCCCAGAACAGCCCCCTGCCGCCGGGGTGCCCCTTGCCCTCGGCCTTGACCTGGGCAGCAGCGGTGCCCGGCTGGCCCTGGTTGCTGCAGCACCAGACCAACCCCACCTGGACTCCCCTAGGGGAGCGCTGGCCCCCACCGAGCTTCTCTGGGAGGGAGCCATTCCCTATGGCGCTCCCTTCGAAGACCCCACGGGCTGGCGCGCTGCACTCCTAACCCTGGCGGCCGAGATCCCAACCCCCTACCGCAGCCGGATCGGCGCCATCGCCATCGACGGCACCTCCGGCACCCTGCTGCTTTGCCGGCCGGATGGCAGCCTGCTGCCGTCGCCGCTCCACCAGGCCCTTCCGTACCACTTCGCCTGCCCCGCCCAGGCCAGCGCAGCCGCCGCCATCGCCGGAGGAGGAGCGGCCGCCAGTGCCAGCGGCAGCCTGGCCCGAGGCCTGGCGCTGCTCGAGCGGGCCGAGGCGTTGGGGTCGGCGGCATCGCTACTGCTGCGCCACCAGGCCGACTGGTTGATGGGCTGGCTTCTCGGGGACTGGCGCTGGGGCGAGGAGGGCAACAA
>JBAXOO010000094.1:0-6452 GCA_037133235.1 Cyanobium sp. ELA507 | reverse complement strand
GGGGTTTCGGGGTTGTAGTACTCGTCGCGGTAGATCATCAGCACCAGGTCGGCGTCCTGCTCGATCGAGCCCGATTCCCGCAGGTCGCTGAGCATCGGCCGCTTGTTGGTGCGGGCCTCCACGCCGCGGCTGAGCTGGGAAAGGGCGATCACCGGCACGTTGAGTTCGCGGGCCATGCCCTTGAGGCCCCGGGTGATGCGCGAAAGCTCCTGTACCCGGTTGTCGGAGCCGGAGCCCTCCATCAGCTGCAGGTAGTCGATCACCACCAGCCCCAGCTCCTTGCCCTGCTCGGCCATCAGCCGGCGGCAGAGGGAGCGCATCTCCAGGATGCCGGCATTGGGCTTGTCATCGATGAACAGCGGCAGGGCCCCCAGGCTGCTGATGCCCTTGCCGAGCAGGGGCCATTCCTCCTGCTGCAGCCGGCCGGTGCGCAGCCGACCGCTTTCGATGCCCACCTCCATCGAGAGCAGGCGGTAGGTGAGTTGCTCCTTGCTCATCTCCAGGCTGAACACCGCCACCGGCAGGTTGTGGAGATGGGCCACGTTCTTGGCGATGTTGAGCACGATCGAGGTTTTGCCCATCGCCGGCCGACCCGCCACGATGATCAGGTCGCTGCGCTGCAGCCCCTGGGTCATGGCGTCGAGGTCGTAGAAGTTGACCGGGATGCCCGCCACGGCGGTGCCGAGGGAGCGGGTTTCGATCTCCTCAAAGGTGCGGGTCAGGATTTCGGCGGTGGGGGTGAGGCCCACGCTGGGTTTTTCCTGGCTGATCGCGAAGATTTTCTGTTCGGCCTCATCGAGCACCTGCTCCATCGGCTTGCTCTGGTCGAAGCCCAGGCCGATCACCTCATTGCCGGAGCGGATCAGTTGGCGGCGTAGGTACTTGTCCATCACCAGGCGGGCCACCTGGTCGATCGAGGCGGTGGAGAGGGTTCGCTCCACCAGTTCCACCAGCCGGGCGCTACCGCCCACCTTCTCGAGGTGACCGATGTCGGCCAGCCAGGCCGCCATGGCGGTGAGGTCGGTGGGTTTGCCCTGGCTGTGGAGCATCAGGGCGGTGCGGTAGATCTCCTTGTGAGCGCCGAGGTAGAAGGCCTCGGGCTGGAGCACCTCAGCCACCCGGCCGATGGCGTCGGGATCGAGCAGGATGCCGCCCAGGACGGCCTCCTCGGCCTCCAGGTTCTGGGGGGGCACCGAATCGGGCAGGGCTTCGAAGCGGGCCTCCGGGGCCGATCCGCCCTTGCCTCTGCCGCGCAGGGGCAACGAATCTTCAGCGGCCGGACCGGATCCGACCAGGGGCACGCTCACCATGGTGGTCTGCTGATGGTGGTTGGCAGGGATTGGGCCCGCGGGCTGCCCTGGGACGGCAACGCCGCCGGACCCCTGGGGATCCGGCGGCGTGGGGGAGGCCCATCCTGGCCCCGGGGATCGGTTTTGACCAGCCCCAACCACCAGATGTGGTGGTGGTTAATGCTAGAGCCCACCAGGGGCGGTGGCCCCTTCGTCCGTGGACCGGCTGATTTAGTGGCTCACCACCTCGACGGTCACCTCGGCGACCACCTCGGGGTGGAGCTTGACCTGCACCTTGTAGGAGCCAGTGCGATGGATCTCGGGCACCACGATGTCGCGGCGGTCGATCTCCTTCTTGGTGGCAGCTTCGATGGCTTCGGCCACGTCGCCGTTGGTCACGGTGCCGAACAGCACGTCGTCACCGCCGGTCTGCTTCTTCACCGTGAGCCGGCCGATCGTGTCGAGGGCGGTGCGGAAGGTGACGGCCTCGGCCTTGAGGGCGGCCTGGCGCTCGGCCTCCTTGGCGCGGCGGTGCTCCACCTGGCGCAGCACGGCGGCGGTGACGGGCACCGCCTTACCGAGGGGGACCAGGAAGTTGCGGGCGTAGCCAGGGGCGACCTCCACAAGATCGCCGTCCTTGCCGAGGCTCAGCACGTCTTCGCTGAGCACCACTTTTACACGCTTGGCCATGGCTACGAAACCGCTGGTTCAACAGAAATCCGATCGATCACCCTACGCCACCGACTGGGCGGGATCCGCCGCCTTGGGCAACCGCACCTGGGTGGCAAGGCCGAGGCGCTGCATCAGCCGGATGTGTTGCCAGGTGAGGTCGATCTGGCCGGGACCCCAGCCATGGCGGGCCGAATGGGGATAGGCATGGTGGTTGTTGTGCCAGCCTTCGCCGAAGGTGAGGGCCGCCACCCAGGGGTTGTTGCGGGAGCGGTCGCCGCTGTCGTGGGGGGTGTCGCCCCAGTAGTGGGTGGCCGAGTTCACCAGCCAGGTGATGTGATACACGACGACCAGGCGCAGGGGAATGCCCCAGAGCACCATGCCCCAGCCACCGACGCCGGTCGCGGTGCCGATCCAGAAGAGGAGTAGGCCAAGCACCAGCTGCAGGCTCAGGAACCAGGAGTTGAGCCAGCGGTAGTAGGGGTCGCGGGCCAGGTCGCCGGTGAGGCGGGGGATCGCCCCCATGGCCGGAATTTCCTGGAACATCCAGCCCATGTGGGCCCACCAGAAGCCCTTGTTGCTGTCGTGGTGGTCCGCATCCGTATCGGAAAACTTGTGGTGGTGGCGGTGCAGGCCCACCCAGTCGATCGGACCGTGCTGGCAGCTGAGGGCGCCGCAGGTGGCGAAGAAGCGCTCCAGCCAGGTGGGCACCCGGAAGGCGCGGTGGCTGAGCAGGCGGTGGTAGCCAATCGTGACGCCGAGGCAGGCGGTGATCCAGTAGAGGACCAGCAGGCTGGCGACGGCGGGCAGGCTCCAGAAGCGGGGCAGCAGGGCCACCAGCGCCAGGGCATGGATCACCACCATGAAGACGATCGTGACCACCCGTTGGCCGTGCGGGCCGACGGGGGCGGGTTCACCGCGGCGGGGGCGATGAAGGGAAGTGGAGCGCTGCAGGGAGTTGCTGCCGCCAGTGATGGTGGCCGCAGCACGGGTGTGCAGGGCTTCGGATGGGGCGGAGCCCTGGGGCGAGCCCTTGGGCGAGGAAGTGGGCGAGGTCGTGGGGCGGGAAGGGAATGTGGCGGTCATGGGGGACCGACTCCTGATCAATCGTTACGATGGTAGCAATACGGATCACGATCGCTTGGGTTATCGAGATGACATCGCATCAGGGCGGGTGGCCTTTGCCCACCTGATCCGCCTCTGGCACTCGCGCAATGGCTGGTCCCACCGGGTGTTGCCCGCCCTGGCGGATGCCTTGGAGCTAGGTCGGGTGCACAACTCCCAGCTTTCGATGCTGCGTAACGGCAAGCTCGCCTCCCCCGGGCCTGAGGTCTTCCTGGCCCTCGGTTGCATCAACCGCTGGTTGGCGGCCGAGGCCCCCGAAGGCCGGCTCGATCCAGCCCGCGCCACCGAACTGCTGGCCGGCCACCACCCCGAAATCATGGAGGCCCTGCAGACCTCCGCCCAGCCGGTGCTGGCCGCCGATGGCAGCGTGCTCGGCGCCGGTGAGCTGCTGGAGGTGTTTGTGGGCCTGCGCCAACCTCCGCCGGCCTTTGATCTGCGCATCGATGACGCCGAAGCCGCCGATCTCAGCGCCGCCTTGGCCCTTCTGCTCACCGCCGAGCGACCCTGGCGCCTCTGCCGGGACCAGCTCATGGCCGCTTACCCGGCGGCGAAGCGCCAGCGGCGGGAGCGCTTCGCCGAGGTGATGGCCGGCCAGCGCGACTACTCCGCCACCGAGCTGGATGCCGAACTGGCCGACCTGCGCAGCACCCTGGCGGCTCTAGGGGTGGCCGGGGAGGGGGAGCTCAGCACCGGCCGCTTTCTGGAGCTGCTGCGCAGCCGGGCCAGCCGGCTGGCCGTGGTCGCTGTGGCCCAGCCCCCCCAGGACCTGGCCGCCGCGATTCAGCGGGAGCTGGGGGGCGCAGCCTGAGGTTTGAGGTTGACGGTCTGGTCCCGTTGGGGTTCAGGCCTTGGCGTCGTTGCCGCGGCGCCGATCTTCTACCACGCCGTTGCCGTCAGCGGTCGTGACCGTATCGCCGGCCGCGGCGGCCTGGGCCCGCAGGAACCCGGGCTGGCGGGAATCCAGGCTCAGGTGCACCTCAATGGCCCGCACCCGCAGGGCAAGGCTGGAGAGGGTGGTGCGGCCCTTGGGATCGGCGTTGAGGTCGGTCTCGAGGACCGAGAGCACATAGGCGGTGAGGCTGACGCCGGCCTCATCGGCCCTGGCCCGCACCAACTCGTGCAGGTCTTCGGGCATCAACAGGTGGACCTGCTTTCGAGCCAAGACAACATTGCATGTAGAGTTAATTATAGGGTGGCGAGGTCACTGCGCCCGTCCTGGCGCGGGGGCGAGGCGGATCCGCCGCGCCAGGCCGAGGGCCCTCAGCAGGCGGATGTGCTGCCAGGTGATGTCGAACTCGAACCAACGCAGGCCATGGCGAGCCGATTGGGGGTGGGCGTGGTGGTTGTTGTGCCAGCCCTCGCCGAAGCTCAGCAGGGCCACCCACCAGCAATTGCGAGAGAGGTCGGGGGAGTCGAAGTTGCGGTAGCCAAAGGCATGGGTGGCCGAATTCACCAGCCAGGTCACGTGATACACCACGGCCAGGCGTAGCGGGATGGCCCAGAGCACCAGACCCAGGCCACCCCCATGCACGCCGGCGTTTTGGCCGTAGAACCAGAGGGCCGCCCCGAGGGGCAACTGCAGCAGCAGGAACCAGTGGTCGAGCCAGCGATAGAAGGGATCCCGTTCCAGGTCGCCGGTGAAGCGGTGGATCTCGCGAAGGGCCGGGATGTCGTGGAGCATCCATTCGCTGTGGGCCCACCACAGCCCTCGACCGGCGTCATGGTGGTCGTTGGATTGGTCGGAGTAGAGGTGGTGGTGGCGGTGCAGGCCCACCCACTCAATTGGGCCGCTCTGGCAGGCCAGGGTGCCCATCAGCACGAGGAAGCGTTCCACCCATTGAGGAGACTCGAAGGCTCGGTGGGCCGCCAGCCGGTGCAGGCCCAGGGTCACCCCCACCACCGTGACCCAGTACATCACTGCCAGGGCAGCTACCCCCTGCCAGCTCCAGAAGCGGGGCAGCAGGGCGGCGACCGCCCCCACATGGATCGCCAGCATGAACACCGTGGTGCCGCCCCGAAGCTTCCGTTGGTGGCGGGTCAGGGGTTGGCGGGCGGCCGCGACGCCGCGCCGCAACCGGGTATCCCGGTTTTCGCGGGGGGCGCTTCCGTCGCCGAAGGTGGCGGCCATGGTGGCCGGGTCAAAGGCCTCCGAGCGAAGGGGCATGGATCACAGGCAGAACCGCCAATGTAGGGGAGCAGCCCCCTGGGGATCGGAGGGCAGCATGGGGGGTCGCTGCTGACCCGCTCCGCCGTGCCAGGCGCCAACCCCGCTGACTCCCTAGACCCCAGGGCGATGTCCCCCCTGCAGGCCGCGGCCGCCGACCGGGTGGCTGCGGCCCTGGGGCGGATTGCTCCCCGCATCGCCGGGCGCACCGCCGCCGTGCGCCCCGCCCTGGAGCGGGTGCTGGCGGCCTTTGCCGCCGAACGGCTGGGGGTGCACCACTTCGCTTCGGTGACCGGTTACGGCCACGGGGACCAGGGCCGTGAAACCCTCGACCGGGTCTTCGCCCGGGTGCTGCAGGCCGAAGCTGCCGCCGTGCGGGTGCAGTTTGTGAGCGGCACCCACGCCATCAGCGCCGCCCTGTTCGGGGTGCTGCGACCCGGCGACCGACTGTTGGCCCTCACCGGCCGCCCCTACGACACCTTGGAGGAGGTGATTGGCCTGCGCGGCAGCGGCCAGGGTTCCCTGGCGGAGTTCGGCATCACCTACGCCGAGTTGCCCCTCACCGCCGCGGGGTTGGTGGATGAAGCCCAGCTGGCTAGCGCCCTGGCTGTGCCGACGCGGATGGTGCTGATCCAGCGCAGCTGCGGCTACAGCTGGCGCCCCTCCCTGCCGGTGGCCACCATCGGCGATCTCTGCGGGCGGGTGAAGGCCCTCCAGCCGGATTGCGTCTGCTTCGTGGACAACTGCTACGGCGAGCTGGTGCAGGCGCAGGAACCCACCGCCGTGGGGGCCGACCTGATGGCCGGCTCCCTGATCAAGAACCTCGGTGGCACCATCGCCCCCGGCGGTGGCTACGTGGCCGGCCGGGCCGATCTGGTCGAGCAGGCCTGCTGCCGCCTCACCGCCCCTGGCATCGGCAGCGAGGGGGGGAGTGGTTTCGACCTGCACCGCCTTCTTTTCCAAGGCCTCTTTTTGGCGCCCCAGATGGTGGCCGAGGCCCTGATCGGCGCCGAGCTCGTGGCGCAGGTCTTCGCTGACCTGGGCTTTGCGGTGAACCCCCTGCCCGGAGCTGAGCGCAGCGATGCCATCCAGGCCGTGCGGCTGGGCAGTCCCGAGGCCCTCAAGGCCGTTTGCCGGGCATTCCAGGCGGCTTCCCCCGTGGGCGCCTACCTCGACCCGGTGCCCGCCCCCATGCCTGGCTACGC
>JBAXOO010000093.1:0-6463 GCA_037133235.1 Cyanobium sp. ELA507 | reverse complement strand
CCCCCGCTGCCCCTGCTGGCCCGGCCGGAACTGGGGGTGGGCGAGGCCTGGCGCGCCGCTGCCGAGGCGGTTCCCCTGGCGGAGTCCGCCGGCCGCATCGCCGCTGAACCGCTCTGCCCCTACCCACCGGGCATTCCGCTCTTGATCCCTGGCGAGCGGATCGACGCCGCCCGGGCGGCCTGGCTGGGGCGACAGCGAAGCAGCTGGCCCGGCCAGATCGCTGATACGGTGGCGGTAGTGGCTAACGATCGGCGGGAGCAATGACCCTGCGGGAGCCGCCCAATGCCACCGGAAGCCATCCCGCCGATGGCTGGGATTTTGTCACGCCGGGGCTGCCCGATTCGGCCTTCGAGGACGCACCGGGCTTCAGCCCCACCCCGATGGAATTGCGGGTGATGCTGCTGGCCCACCTCAGGCCCCGCTCCGATTCGCTGGTGTGGGACGTAGGCGGTGGCACCGGTGCCCTGGCCGTGGAGATCGCCCGCCTGCTGCCGGCCGGGGCGGTCCACACCCTGGAGCGGGATCCCGAAGCGATTGACCTGCTGGAGCGAAACCGGCGCCGCTTCGGCATTACCAACCTCCACATTCATGCCGGTCGGGCCCCCGACGACCTGCCCCAGCTGCCCCCCAATCCCGACCGGGTGCTGCTGGAGGTGGGCCGACCGCTGGGAGACGTGCTGCGGGTGGTTTGGGAAGCCCTTCGGCCCCAAGGGCGGATCGTGATCAGCACCGCCAGCCTGGAGGGTCTGGTGGATGCCACCGATACCCTCAGCCAGCTCGGCGCCCATGACGTGCAGGTGATTCAGGCCACGGTGCACCGCATGCAACGCCGGGGCAGCCAGGCCAAACTGGCCGCCGCCGAACCCCTGTTCGTGATCGCCGCCGAACGTTGATCCCCAGTCCCCGCACGGCCACCTCCCTCGCCCGGCTGGCCAGCGGCTGGGCCGCCGGTGGCATCGGTTTCCTCATGGTGATGCTGGGGGGGTGGTGGTTCACCCTCGCCGTCGGCCTGATCGTGCATCTGGGGCTGTTGGAATTCTTCCGGATGGCCCGCTTCAAGGGAATCCGGCCGGCCAGTCGCACCACCCTGGTGGCGGTGCAGCTGCTGCTGCTCACCACCCAGGCGGCTGCCGGCAGCGGTTGGTTTGCTCCGGAGGTGGCCAACGATCTCGCCGCCGCCGTGCTGCCCGCCAGTGGCGCCGTGATCTGCGGTTGGTTGTTGCTGCAACCCACCACCGGCACCATCGCCGACATCGCCGCCTCGATTTTTGGGCTCTTTTATCTGGGATTCCTACCCAGCCACTGGCTGAAACTGCGGGACCTGGTCGATCCGGCCCTGGCCCCTTCCCTGGCGGGAGCCAACCTGCCGGGCACCAGCTGGCCCTGGACCAGTGGCCTGGCCCTGACCCTCCTGGCCTGCTTCCTGATCGTGGCCACCGACATCGGCAGCTACGCGATCGGCCGCCGCTGGGGACGCCATCCCCTATCCCCGATCTCACCGGGCAAGACCGTGGAAGGGGCCCTGGGGGGGATCGGTTGCGCCGTGCTGGTGGGGGCCCTGGGCGGCCTCTGGCTGGGCTGGCCGTGGGGAGCCCTGGTGGGTGGCCTGCTGGGGGGTGTGGTGGCCGTCTTCGCCTTAGTGGGTGATCTCACCGAATCGATGATGAAACGGGATGCCGGGCTCAAGGATTCGGGCGATGCGATCCCGGGCCATGGCGGCATCCTCGACCGCATCGACAGCTATCTGTTCGTGCCGGCAGTGGTCTATTTCGCTGTCACCCTCTTCTACCCGCTGCTGCAGCGGACCTAAAGGGGCCGCAACCGTGGCGCCTAAGGAAGGGGACTTACAGGGTCTGGCCCCAGCAGCAGCCCCGACGCCTGGACAACCCGGCCTCCCGATCGAGGCGATCGGCGATGGGTTCGGTTCAATCCTTCTGCTCCTCGATCGCCTTCACGGCCCCGGCACCATCGGTGCGGCAGAGGCCGATCGGCAGCGGTGCAGGCTTACCGCGCACCATCCAGCCCAACGGCAGGCCGTCGCGCCGCAGGACCGGCAGTGCCAGTTCGCCGCTTTCGATCGCAATCGCGATGGCCGGGGCCAGCCACACTTCCACCTGCTCTGCAGCGGCGCCATAGCGGCGAGCCAACGCCGTGCGGCAGGCCAGGGTGGCAACCTCAACCAACGCCTGGGTGGCAGGAAGGGGGGCGGCCGTAGCGGCTGGGGCCATCGGTGGCGGCGGTGGAGCATCGGCCGCCTGGCCCGCCGAGACCAGGGCCAGGGCAACCACCAGGCCAGCCAGACAGTGGGGGGCGGAACGTCCCATCGACCTGCAGCGGATCGGCGACAGCATCGCCACCCTGGCATTCGATCGGGTGTTTTGGCGGTCAGCGCCCTAAGGGGAAACCCTGGCCTGGCCCTCCAACTCCAGCAGTCCGGCGGCCAGCTCGGCCCGCTCGATCTGGATAGCGGGATCCATCGGCAGGCGAGCCGAAGCCCCCCCGGCCACGCTGCGCAACTCCACCGTGCCATCGGCGGCCACCACCTCGGTGGCCAGTTCGAGCGGGATGGTGGAGCCCGAACCGGTGGCGGTGAGGATCAGGCGGTCGCCCTGAATGCGCAGACCCGCCAGGGGGCTGAGGCCCAGCAGGTCCTCGGCCAGGCCATCGCCCAGGCCGCGCCATTCGGGAGAAGCCAGGGAACGGCCCAGGTCATCGGCGTTGAACGCCACGGTGCCGCGCACGGCAAAGGGGTGCTCCAGCTGCACGCTCTGGCCCAGCAGCAAAGCCCCCATCCGCACCCGGATGGGGGCCGTGCGCAACGCGACCCGGTCGATGCGGAGGTTGCGATAAAGCACCCGGCGGGCCTCCAGCACCACCCCATCGAGACGGCCGCGCACCAGCTGGGAAGCCGAGCCCTCCAAGCGGATCTCCAGCCGATCGATGGCATCGCACTGCTGCCGCAGCCACAGCTCCAGCCCCTTGGCCAGCAGGCCGAGCACTGGCCCGCCCGCCTTGGGCGCCGGATCGTCAGGGGTGGGAGGAAGGTTGCTGACCATGCACCGCCGGGGAGATGGGCACTCCTACCAGAGGAGCGCACCCTTGCGATCGCGTTGGCTCAATCCATCCGCGCCCGGCGGGCGGCCAAAAAGGCCTCCACCGCGGTCACGGCGGCCAGCAGGAGCAGGCCGGCCAGGCCCAGCAGCTGGGCATTGGTGCTGGGCACGGCGGCGGGATCCCCCTGGAGCAACGCGCCCAGCACGAACCAGCCGCCCCCCACCAAGGAGGTGATCCACCAGGCCCGCCAACGGCGTTGGTAGAGGTAGCCCGCCCCGAGGCCGGGCAGCACGTTGAGCAGGGCACCCAGCCAGGGAGCGGAGGCGGCCAGCACGGCCTTGCGGCTCAGGCTGAGCTCGGAGGAAGCGGTGCCAGGCGAGTTGGCGGTCATGGCGGCAGGGGACCCTGGGCCCAGCACGGAAGATTCATTCTCCCCACTGGCGCAGGAGATTGGTGTAACTGCGGCTGATCAGGTCAAACTCCTCCCCCTTGCCTTCCCGCTGGAACAAGCTGCGACGGGCCGTATCCAGATCAAAGAGCAGCTCCCGCCGATCGGCCTGCCGCACGCGGCTCTGCACCCAGCCCACAGCCACCAGCCGCTCGCCGCTGCGCACCGGTTCCACCTCGTGGAGCAGGGTGCTCGGATAGACGAACACACTGCCGGCCGAAAGCCGCACCTCCTGCTCGCCGTCGAGGGAATCGAGCAGCAGGCTGCCGCCGCTGTAGCTGGCCGGATCGCTCAGGAACAGGGTGAAGGACAGGTCGGAGCGGCCAGCGGCCATGAAGGCGTTGTCCACATGGCGGCCGTAGCCCTCACCGGGGCCACAGCGGCTGAACAGGATGGTGTGGATCGCCAGCGGCAGGGCGGCGGACTGGAAGAGGGGATGGGCCGCCAGGACGGTTTTGATCTCCTCGGACAGCCGCTGCTGCAGGGGGCTGTGGCGGTCGAGCTGGCGGTTGTTCTTGACGCCGCGGGCATGCCAGCCGGCGGTTTCGGCCCCGCTCCGCCACGGGGTCCCCTCGGCGAGGAGGGCGTCTCGCAGGAGCACCACCTGCTCTGGCGTGAGCAGGGGATCAATCAGAAAACGCATCGCGGTTCAGGCCCTGGAGCGGCCTCAGGATCGATTCACACCCGCCATGGTGACCAATGGCACGCCAATCGGTGGCCATCGGTCGGCGGCGACGGCGCGGACTGCCAAGAATGAATCCACCTCTGGTTGTGCCATGGCCCGTCCTCGCCTTGCCCTGTTTCTCGCCACCGCCGGACTGGCAGCCGCCGCCGGCGGCTGCAGCGCCATCAAGCCCCCCGGGGAGGGCGGTGAGGCCGGCGCTCCAGCCATGACCCCCGCCCCCATGGCCCAACCCGCTGCCACCCCAGCGGCCAAACCCGCCCGACCCGCGGGGGAAGGCGGCGAAGGGGGTGAAGGCTGAAGAATGGAGGTGCCACCTGAGGCAAGAAGAGGAAGCTTGAGCTAAGAGGGGGAAGCCTGAGGCAGGTGGCGAAGCCTCCCCCGCCTCAGCCGGCCGTCAGGGCCTGGCGCAGGGTGGCCAATCGGCGGGCATTCACGCCCAGATCGGAATCCCCCAACCGCGACACCGAGCGGGCCTCGATCAAGCCGGCCCCGGGCGTTGCGTGGAGTTCGAGATCATCGACAAAACCAAACAGGCGACTGGTGGCCGTGGCATGGAGGTAGCCCTCGCCCGTCTCCACCAGCTCCACCCCATCGAGGGCGAGCACGGCCGGCAGGAGCCGCTCCAGGGCGGCGGCGGGATCGGCCACAGCCCAGTCCTCGCGGGCGCAATGGGCCGGGGTGGAGCAGGGGGCCAGATGGCCCTGATGGAGCCCGAGGTCAGCCGGGATGGGGCCCTCCAGGTGCAGCAGGGCAGCTGAGGCCGACAAGGGGAACAGGACGCCAAACAGCAAGACCAGAGCGGGCACGAAGGCCCCGAGGCGGGCCGCCAACAGGCGACACCGACGCCACAGACGAAGGGACATCAGCGGAAAGGAATCACGGCTGCAGCCAGCTTGCCGCCACCGCCTCCGCGCGGTCGATGTGGGGCAGGTGGCCACAGCGCTCCAGGGTTTGGATCCGCTCCCCCAGCAACTGCTGAGCGGCCCGCTTCTGGGGCGCCCGCAGGATCCGGTCGTCGTCGCCCCAGAGCACCGCCAAAGGCTGGGGCGGAAGGGGCTCGCCACAGCCGGCGAAGCCCCCGGAGCGGGCGAAGCGGGCCAGGGCCGGGGCCCAGCCGGGCGAAGCCAGGTGCAGGGAGGCAATCTCCAGTTCGGCGGGCCCCACATCCGCCGCCGGATCAGCGAAGGCCGAACGGCAAAGACCCCGCCGCACCCCCGGCAGGGCCAGAAAGCGCACCCCCAGGGCATCCAGCAGCGGCGGCAAGGGCATGGGGCGGCCGGTCAGGCCCGCCGGCGCCAGCAACAGCAGCCGCTCCACCCGGTGTGGATGGCGGCGGGCAAGGCAGACCGCCACCGATCCCCCCATCGAGGCACCGATCACCCCCAGGGGGCCAGCGGTATCCGGCCGGCCTTCCAGCACCTCCAACAGGGCCGCCAGATGGCCCAGCACCGGTTCGGGACCCTGGGGGACTCCGGCCGGGCGGGGGCCGAAACCAAAACCATGGAGATCGGGAATCACTAGGCGGTGATGGGGCGCCAGCAGGGGCGCGATGCGCCGGAACTCCAGAAAGGAGCTGTCGAAGCCATGGAGCAGCAGCAGGGGCGGGCCTTCCCCCAGCACCGCCACGGGCCACCGATCCTCCAGGCCGGGCAGGGACCACCACTGCACCGCCGCCGCCAGATCTCGCCCTAGGGGGTCCTGTAGGTGGTCTGCAGCCCAGGCCACCAGGCCAGGGCCATCGGCTCCGGCTTCAGGCCCGCTGGGCTCAGCGTTGAGCGGATCCAGTCCAGGGCTGATGGCCGGGCCGGCGGGGGAGCTCACGCCGTTTGTCGCTCGGCGGTGGTAGTGACCAGGGCCCCCAGCAGCTCGGCTGGACCCACGGCAAAGGGCAGGTGGTGCAGGTCGGAGCCTCCGCGGCAGGCGAAGGCACAGACCTCCTGCAACTCCTCCAGGGTGGCCGTGGCCAGCCCCAGGTCGGCCAAGGTGAGGGGCAACCCCAGGGCCTGGAAGAAGGGCAGCAGCTGCCGCCGCGCCTGGCCGGCTAGCTGGTTGCCGCCCACCTGCTCCTCAAGCCGCAGCTGCACCAGCACCCCAAAGCCCACCTTTTCGCCATGGAGCGAGCCATGGCAGGCCGGCAGCTGGGTGAGGCCGTTGTGAACGGCATGGGCCGCGACGGTGCGACAGCGGGCGCCGCCCAGGCCACCGATCAGGCCGGCGGTCAGGGCACTGGCCTCGGCCACCCGCCCCCAGGCCTCGCCACCGGGGGCCTCCATGGC
>JBAXOO010000092.1:0-6591 GCA_037133235.1 Cyanobium sp. ELA507 | reverse complement strand
GCTCAGCGAGAGCCTTGGGTCACTCCCTCCCAAGGGGATCGGCAAGGCTGGAACGGCGGCGGCGGCACCGCTCCGAGCAGTAGCGCACCTCCTCCCAGACGTCCTTCCATTTCTTGCGCCATTGGAACGGACGCCCACAGACCGGGCAGACCTTGGTGGGGCGCTCTGGGTGATTGACCATCGAGAATTCGGAGATGAAGCGACTCGCCAGTCGTTTGATCAAGGTCCCTTGACGGAAGTGGCGATCTGGGTTTTGCCTTCCTCGGAGAGTGCCAGGCCGAGGAACGCCTTGACCGCCGGATCAGGAGGGTTTCGGTAGGCATAAAACAATGGCCTTTGGAATGGGTAGGCGTCCGCTTCCGGTGTGCTGCCGTCAATGGCCAGAACCCGAACGGTTCGTTGGTCGGCCACCTGGCCGTAGGTGGCGTAACCGATGCCATCCACCCCTAGCCGCTGCAGCATCGGGGTGGTGGCATCCCGGACCAGGGTCGTGATGTTTGGAGTTGTTCCGAAGTTGTTGCCGCCGAGAGCGATCGTGCGAAAGGCTTTGTAGGTGCCGCTGACGCTAGGCCTGTTGAGAACCCGAATAGTTCGATCGGGCCCGCCGAACGTGGCCCAGTTGGTGATCTCACCTCGGAAGATTTGCGCCAGTTGGTTGCTAGAAAGACCACGGCGGAAGGGGTTGTCGATTCCGACCACGATGGCGATGCGATCTTGCGCCACCGGCACCGCCACGAGACCACGTTGTTGCTCTTCGGTTGACAGCGGGCGGGACAGGGCTGCCACCGTGATGCTGCCTCCTAATAAGGCCTCAATCCCGTTGTCTGATCCTGTGGCTGATGTGTTGACAACCGTGTCGGGATAAGCCTTGAGAAAGGCAGCTTTGAGTGCCTGATTGATCAGGACCATGCTGGTGGAGCCATCAATGGTGATCGTGGTGCCTGCCGGTACGCTCTGCTGAGGTGGAAATGCTGCGGCAAGGTTCGCTCCAGCTCCGCTACTTCCTGGAAGAATGGAGTTCAAACCTGACACGCTGGGAAGCGAAGGGCGCCAGCCCAGCAGCTTGGGCAACTGGGATTGCAACCCCCACAAGGCACCAAGGCCGATCAGGATGAAAACAATGGGTGGAAGTCCCCTTTGGGGACCGCCGGAAGGTTGTTGGCTCATCGCTGCTGCGCCTCTGGCAAGGGCAAGAGAGGGGTGGACTCCAGAGCCTGAAGACGCTGGGAAACCTGATCATCCAGGCTGAGCTGATCGAGATCAGCCGCCAGCTTCTCCTGGGGATTCTCCGAGAGTTCGGCCAGCGCAGCATTGGTCAGGTTCCTTCCCTCAACGGCGTTTCTAGCGGCTTCAAACGATGAGCGGGCCGAGCCGATATCGAATTCATTGTTGACCTTGGCGATCGATTCAAGGGCAGCATTAACCTCGGCGAGGTCCTTGATGTTCTGCATATCAGACTTGTATTGCTCAAGCTTGATGCGCTCTCGGTTGAGCTTATCTTTCGATGCCTCGACAAACCTTCCGGCTTGCTGCACCTGTTGATCGAGAGCTGGGAGAAGCTTCTCGATCTGAATCGCGCGGCTCATGGCCAGGCGCGCTGCATCCTCCTGGCCTGCCCTCTGGGCTAAACGTGCCTGGTGCTCATAGGTTCTGAGTTCTTCGATTTTATCTTGGTATTTATTCCTGGCCCGGTCATAGGCTCCCACCTGCTGGGCCACAGCCTTGGCCAGCTGCTGCACCGACTCCTGCATCGACTGCAGGGACTCCTCGGCCACGGCAACGGCCACCTTGCCGCCGGATTCCACCGGTAGCCCCCACAGCCACCGCCAGGAGCCCACGATCACGCGGCCGGCCCGATCGCCCATCAGCCAGTAGATGAAACCTCTCATTGCCTGCGGTCAACAGTCCAAACGCTAAGAGGGCGCTGCAATCCCGTCATCAGCTCGCCACTTCGGGGTTGACCAGCAGCAACGGTGCGTCGACACAGGAGCCTGCCATGCCGAACACAGGCCTGAAGCGGTGGATCAGGAATGCCTTCTTAGGATGGTGAACCTTGTTGATCCACACGATGGCCCAGTCCCTCTCCCAGGTGGCCGATGACCTGACGGCCCTGGCCTCGCGCCTGCACCAGCTGGCGGAAGCAGAGCTGCAGGCGCTTCGCGCCGAGCTGCAGCAGGAAAGGCAGGCCAGGCAGGAAGCCGTTGAGCGAGCCGAAACCCTGGAGCAGGAACTGGCCCAACTTCAGGTGACCCATCAGCAGGAGTCCCTTCAGCTCCGCGGGGAACTGGAGCGGGAACGGCAGGGAAAGGAGAGGGCGGAAGCAGAGCTGGCTTCGATTCACAAGGCCATTCTTGAGCAGATCGCCCTCGGCGATGCCGAGGAGGCCGCCTCGAAGGCGGCTGAGCAGGAACGGGAGCAGAGGCTTCAGCAGCAGATCCAGGCGCTCCATCATCAATTGGACCAGGAGATCCAGAGCCGAGCCAAGTTTGAGACAACATTGCTGGGCGTTCGCCAGGCCTTCTTCAACCTCCTGGTCCCCATCGAGCCTGAGGCGACTCTTGACCAGACCGGCTTCTTGGAGAGACTCCAGCACGTGGATGCGCGACGCTGAGCCTGCACCGGATCCCCGATCTGGCCGCGACCGCCGTGGGCAAGCCAATCGCAGCGGGCCATGGGACGAATCGGATGGCTTGAGCTAGTCATGGTTGTTGCAATCCCGCCACCCCCACTGTTGCCATGTCCGCTCTCGGCCGGATGGGACAAGCTGGCCGAGGTGCGTCTGCCGAGGCTTGATGGGGCTGGCCAACCCTCCGGCGGCTTCTCCGCGGCCACCTACCGCGCCGACCGGGATGAGCTCTGGCTGCTGAGTGATGCCCCCGTCGGCCAGTTGGTCGGATGGGGCGGACTCGGCAAGCTCGGCAAGTCGCCGCTGCGTCCGCTGGGGGTGGTACCTCTGCGCAGTGGCTCGGGCGCCACCCTGCCGGAGAGCATGGATGGGGAGGGACTGGTCCTTCAGGGGGAGCGGGCCTGGGTGGTGAGCGAGGGCCGTCGCACCCCTGAGCGTCCCCCCCAGTTGCTGCGCTTCGATCGTCGTAGCGGCGAACTGGAGCTGGCGATGCCCATGCCTGCCGCGTGGCAGCCGGCTCCAGGCCAGGGACTTGCCTCCAACGCTGGGCCAGAGTCGCTCACCCTGCTGCGGCGGCGAAACAAGCCGGCGGTGCTGCTGATGGCGGCCGAATCGACCCTGCTGCAGGATCCTCCTGCTCAGGTGCGGGTGCTGGGTTGGCCCCTCGACTCCAGCATGGAGTCTCTGGCCAGTGACCCTGAACCACTGCAGCCGTTGCGGCTTCCCCAGGGTGATGGCTGGGGCCTCACCGACCTGCTGGCCCAGCCCGAGACCTCCAATGAGGCACCCCTGTTGGGGCTCCAAAGGCGATTCCAATCGCCGGATCAATGGAGCAATCGCCTTGTTCTCTACCCTCTCCCGCAGCCGATCACTCCTGGGACAAATCCCGCGGCACTGTCCCCCCTGATCTCCTGGGACCTCAAGGCCATCGGCCTGTCGCCGGACAATTGGGAAGCCATCACGCCTGGCCCTCCCCTTGAGGATGGGCGCCCGACCCTGCTGCTCGTCGCTGACGACAACTTCAACCCGTTGCAGGACAATCTCCTGGCCCAACTGGCCCCTCGCCGGAGTGCCGCTTGTCGATGATCGAGAACCCCAAGCCAGGCAAGATCGGCAGCTGGCCCTAGCCGGACCGTGCCGCCTTGGGCGGCGCCATCAACGCTGGCGGCCTCCTGAACCCGCCAGCAGCGGCGCTCCATCCAGCCGCCGGATCGCCACCACCCCGGGCCGGGGAGCGGTGCCCGATACCGCGGAGGGCCAGTTGGAACCGAGCGGCACCTGCCGGAGCTGCTCGAAGCTGCGGCCGTCTCGGTCCCGCAGGGTGTAGGCCTGCACCTCCTCGTCGCCGCTGCGGTGGGTGGCGTTGTCCTCGCCGGGGTGCTGGACCGCAAGAAACAGGGTGGATTCGCTGCTGTCGAAGCAGGGCCCGGTGAGCTCGCATTCCATCGGGCCGGTGGCGAACAGCATCGGTTCACCGCCCGCCGCTCCCGTGGCGGGAAAGATCCAGCAGGCGTTGTTTCCGAACACATCGGCGCTGCCATTCACCGCGGCCCGGTCTGTCACCATCCAGACGTTGCCGCTGCGGTCGATCGCCAGGTTGTCGGGGTTGGCGAAGCCCATGCCCCCCTGCCAGGGCGTGCCACCGGTGGCCGCCATGCGCCAGCGAAAGGCTCCGCCCGGTTGCTCTGGCCCGGCGGGGGAATCCTCCAGGCGCATCACCCAGCCGTAGGGCCAGCTGCTCTCGCCGCCCGGCCCCCGGAAGATGGCGGGATCGGCCTGCCCCTCCCCTTCCGATCCGCCGGCGGTGAAAGTGATCAGCAGATCTCCCGTGCGCGGGTCGAGTTCGGTGTCCTCCGGTCTTGCCGTGGGGGTAGCCCCGGCTGCGTTGGCTGCCAGGTGGGCATCAATCAGGATTGCCCCGAGCTGCTCTTCCCCCCGGCCCGGGTAGAGATCGGCCAGAGTGCCGAAGCGTTGGCGGTAGGCCTTCAGCTGGGCATCGCTCTCCAGCAGCTCGGCACCGGCCTTGCTGCGGTCGCTGTGGGGCAGCGGCAGCACCGCGGGCAGATCGAAACGGGTGAAGTGCGAGGGGGGCAGGGGGTTGAGCGGCGTCTGCGGCTGCAGAGGGATCCATTCACCACCGCCCTTCGCATCGAAGCGGGCCACCTCCAGCCGGCCCCGCTCCAGCAGGCGCGAGTTGGCCGGATCGCGGGGATCCCGCACGATCGCCGCGCTCACATAGCGATAAAGATGGCCGCCATGGCGGTCGCAGCCGGAATACACCACCAGGGGCTCACCGGCGCGGGCGCGCACGGCCACGGCCTCATGGCGGAAGCGGCCCAGGGCTGTGTGCTTCACCACCGGGCGCTCCGGCCGGCGGGGATCGATCTCCACCATCCAGCCGTACTTGTTGCCCGCCAGGCCGAAGGGATTGCCGAGGCCCTCAAGCCGTTCGCCATCGAAGCGGAAGGGGCGCTCCGCCGGCGAGGGCGAGCTGCCATCGGCGTACACCGCCTCCACCACATGGGTCTGGATGTTCTCCTCGGCGGAGAGCACCGTGCCCCACGGGGTCTGGCCGCCGGCGCAATTGGCAAAGCTGCCGATCACCCGATCGCCGAGTCCGTCGTCGTAGCCGAGCCGCACGCGCCTGCGGAACACCGCCGCCGCCGGACCGCTGACATGCAACCTGGCCTCAGGGCGCTCCAGGCCGGTGAGGCCGCTGATGCGCCGGTCGTAGCGCGGTTCGAAGCGGCCGCTGCGGCGGCGCCAGCGCTGATCGGCGCTGCGCTCGATCTCAGCCACGCCGAGGCCCACCTCCTCCATCGCGGCGGTGGCCACCTCCAGCAGGGGGCGGCGGAGGGGATCTTCCGCTGCGAGGCTCAGAGCATCAACGCTGCCGCCCCGCGCCGCCAGCAGCTTCCGCAGCGCCTCAAAGGGCAGTTCGCGGCCCATCACCTCCCCGTAGGCGGCGACCCAGGGCCGGGGGCTGATGTACTCGAAGTTCACCGTCAGCAGCGCCCGCTGCCCATCCAGGGGCGTAAAGGCGAGGTAGTCGTTGCTGAACCCGAAGCGCCCGCGCCCGAGCGGATCCCCCCACTGCAGCAGCACCTCACTGCGGTAGCCATCCGGCAGCAGCAATTGATCCTGCAGGGCAACGCGGGCGTAGGCGCGCTGCTGCTCCGCAGCGCTGAGGCCGTCGCTAGGCAGGGGGATGGGGCCGCGCAGGGGTTGAAAAGGAAGGCCTCGGACGGGCCCAGTTGCGGGTGTCTGGGAGCCAAGGGCTGAGATGGGTCCGCCGGTCCCAGCCTGAGACAAAGCAGGGCGTGCATGCCCCGCCCGCCCCTGGGCGGCCACGGAGACAGCCCCAAAACCGAGCAATTGGACTAACAGCGCGCGGCGATTCATCAATGCTGCTACCGGGATTGAGGCGACAGCCGACCTTGAAAGACCTTCACACTGACGAAGCGGACATCCCACAGCCACGATGGGAGGGTTCGCCAGCCGTGAACCGGCAAACGCGTTAACGGCCTATGGGATACCAGTTTGGTGGCAAACCTCCAGGCGTGGCGCATCATGCAGCACCTTGAAGTGTCGGCTAGGCGACGGCAGCCGACATACAGCAGGATGAGGCCAGCCTGCTTGAGCAGCTTGATGATGGAACGACAGCTTCGGTTGGGCCAGATCCAGATCGCTGCTCAGGTCAGAGATGCTGGGGAAATGATCCGATCTGCTGATGGTTGCGCAAGGATTAGTTCACCCTGGCAGACTATCCATTCAATCCCCCACCATGAACTCGAATCCTAGAGAAAAGAGGTGGCCTTCAGGACTTCGCGGCAGCCCGTGCGGTCACTTTGTTTCCGATGGCCGAGGATAGGATGACGTTTCGTATCCGCTGGCCCTTGCAAGCGCCCCAGTAGCCATACCCATGCATGCCCCCACCGCCCCAGCCCTGGGACAGGCACCCCGAC
>JBAXOO010000091.1:0-6622 GCA_037133235.1 Cyanobium sp. ELA507 | reverse complement strand
CTGGCCTCCCTGGCCCTGCCGGGCATGAGCGGCTTCGTCAGTGAGATCACGGTGTTCTTGGGGATCACCGCAAACGACACCTTCACCACCGGCTTCCGGGTGATCACCATCGTGCTGGCCGCGATCGGCCTGGTGCTCACGCCGGTCTATCTGCTCTCCCTCTGCCGGCGGGTGTTCTTCGGCCCCCGCATCCCGGCCCTGGCCGTGGTGGGTGACATGAAACCACGGGAGGCCCTGATTGGCCTCAGCCTGCTGGTCCCCACCCTGGTGATCGGCTTCTGGCCTCGGATCGCCATCGATCTCTACGAAGCCAGCACCACCGCCCTGGCCACCAACCTCTCCGCCCAGGCCCAGCTCGCCCTCGGTCGGTTGCCCGCCCTGGGCTGATCCCCGAAGACGGCAGCCTTCGGTTGGAATGGATGTCGTCATGGTCCCAAACCTTGACCACCGCCCCACCTGCTTGAGCTCGATGGTTGCCTCCCTGCTCCCCGATCCCGCAGCCCCCGCTCCGGCCCTGCTGGTGGGCGAGGGTCTGCCGGCCTTTGAGGCGATCACCCCCGAGCAAGTGCGCCTCCAGATCCCCGAACTCCTGGCCAGCCTGAATGGCGAGCTGGGCAGCCTGGAAGCCAGCCTGGAGCAGGCCCTGGCCGCAGGGGCGCCCCTCGGCTGGGAGGCCGTGATGGATCCGTTGCACCACCTCGGAGAGCGGTTGCGCTGGAGCTGGGGGGTGGTGAGTCACCTCAATGGCGTGTGCAACGGCACGGAGCTGCGCGAAGCCCATGCCAGCCAGCAGGCGCCGGTGGTGGCCTTCGGCAACCGGGCGGGCCAGAGCGGCGTGCTTTACCGGGCCCTGCAGCGGCTCCAGGAGCAAGGGGGCCTTGATGGCACCCAGCAGCGGATCCTGGCGGCCGAGCTTCGGGCGATGGAATTGCGAGGCGTGGGGCTGGAGGGGGAATCCCAGGCGGCCTTCAACGCCGCCAGCCAGGAGTTAGCCGAACTCTCCACCCGCTTCGGCAACCAGGTGCTCGATGCCACCAACGCCTGGACCCTGAAGCTCACCGATCCGGCCGAGGTGGAGGGGTTGCCAGAGAGCCTCAAGGGGCTGCTGGCCGAGGCGGCCCGCCAGGCGGGTGATCAGCAGGCCAGCGCCGCCAGCGGACCGTGGTTGGTGGGCCTTGATTTCCCCCGCTACGGCCCCTTTCTGCAGTACAGCCAGCGCCGTGACCTACGTGAAAGGCTCTACCGCGCCCACATCAGCCGGGCCTCGGGTGTCGGGGAGGGCGGCAGCGACAACGGCCCCCTGATCGAGCGGATCCTCACTCTGCGACAAGAGCAGGCCCACCGCCGCGGCTATGCCAACTGGGCCGAGGTGAGCCTGGCCTCGAAGATGGCGGGTTCGGAGGCCGAGGTGGAGCGGCTACTGGAGGACCTCCGCCAGGCAGCCTTCCCGGCGGCCCAACGGGAACTCGATGAACTCCGCGCCTGCGCCGCCGGGGCCAAAGCGGCCGAAGCCAGCGATCTTCAACCCTGGGACGTGAGCTTCTGGGCCGAACGGCTGCGGCAGGAGCGCTTCGACCTCGACAGCGAAGCCCTCCGGCCCTGGTTCCCCCTGCCCCAAGTCCTGGATGGTCTGTTTCGACTGTGCGACCGCCTGTTCGGGATTCGCATCGTGGCCGCCGACGGCGAAGCCCCGATCTGGCAGGCCGATGTGCGTTTCTTCCGGGTTCATGACGCCAGCAGCGGCCAAGCCCTGGCCGCCTTCTACCTCGACCCCTACAGCCGCCCCGGCAGCAAGCGCGGCGGGGCCTGGATGGATGAATGCCTGGTGCGCCAGCTCAGCCCCGATGGCCAGCCGGTGCTGCCCGTGGCCTATCTGGTCTGCAACCAAAGTCCGCCGGTGGGGGACACCCCCAGCCTGATGACCTTCGGCGAGGTGGAAACCCTGTTTCACGAGTTTGGCCACGGTCTGCACCACATGCTCACCACCGTGGAGCGCCCCCAGGCGGCGGGGATCAACAACGTGGAGTGGGATGCGGTGGAGCTGCCCAGCCAGTTCATGGAGAACTGGTGCTACGACCGGGCCACCCTGCTGGGCATGGCCCGCCACTGGCAAAGCGGCGAACCGCTGCCGGAGAGCGAATTCGACAAATTGCTTGCCGCCCGCACCTTCCTGGGGGGAGCCGCCACCCTGCGCCAGGTGCACCTGGCCCTCACCGACCTCAAGCTCCACAGCCTCTGGCGGCCCGGTCTGAGCCAATCCCCCGAACAGTTGCGGCGTCAGATCGCCACCAGCACCACCGTGCTGGCCCCCCTGCCGGAGGACGCCATGCTCTGCAGCTTCAGCCACATTTTTGCCGGGGGCTATTCAGCCGGCTACTACTCCTACAAGTGGGCCGAGGTGCTCAGTGCCGATGCCTTCAGCGCCTTCGAAGAGGTGGGCCTCGACAACGAGGAGGCAATCCAAGCCACGGGCCGCCGCTTCCGCGACACCGTGCTCAGCCAGGGGGGCAGCCGCCACCCGGCCGAGGTGTTCGCCTCGTTCCGGGGCCGCAGCGCCACACCGGAGGCCTTGATCCGCCACACCGGCCTGGCCCGCACCCCCTGAACCGGTCCCAACGGGCCCCCGGCCCACCATCCAGCCAAGGCCCACCATGCAATCGGAAGGCGAGGAGATCGAAGGCCTCGAAGTGGGCAATGCCTGGGCCCTGCGGCCGCTGGATCAGCCCTCCAGCAACTGGCTGGTGGGTGACCATCCGGCCATTCCTTCCTCCTCCCTGCGCTTCCTGCGCCAGGGCGGGCTGGCCGGCGATCGGGGCGAAGCGGTGGAGAACCTCTGCATCAAGTGGTTCCAGCACGATCCCGCCGATGAGCCGGCCTGGGGTACGGCCAAACCGATCAGCCAGGGCCGCACCCTGTCATTGCTGGCGGGGCCCGGCGCCTTCGAGCTGTGCTTCCAGTGCGGGCCCCGGCGGCGGCGGCTGGTGCTCGACCAACCGGGCGACTTCGCCCTCTGGGGCGAGGGGCTGGAGCACCGCTGGTGTGCCCTGGAGCCCTCCACGGTGCTCACGGTGCGCTGGGCTCTGGCCCCCAAAGCGCCCCGCGGCAGCTGATGGCGGCGCTGGGGAACCCTGAAGGGCCCCACTGGTTGTCAGCCATGAGCGACGAACCCCAACCCCTGATCGAGGCCGCCACATTCCTCGACCGCACCATCCGTGTGTTCCTCACCCAGGACGGGAGCCTGCAGGCGGAAACCTGGATCGTGGCGGTGGCCCGGATGGCCGGCACCCTGATTCTGCGTAACCACTTACCCGTCGGGGCCGCTGAACCGGGAGCACCCCTGCTGAGCGCGGCGGCCGACCAGGAGGGTCCCCGCCTGGTGCGGCTCCTCCTGCTCACCCTCAACCACCTGGGCCTGGATCTGGCGGAGAGCGCGATCGAGGTTCCCCCCGGAGGCACGGGCTGCGCCCAGCTCAGCCTCGCGGCCACGCGCGAACGGTTGGAGCCGCTGGTGATGGCCTGCGGCCGCAGCCATGGCCTGGGCCTGGGCGAAACCGCCGATGCGCTGATGATCACCACCGCCCTGGCGATCCACACCTGCCAGGGGGTGCTGCCGATCAACCGGTGCGCCGGTCTGGCGGTGGCGGGCCTGGTGGAGGGTGCCAAAACGATGCCGGCCGCCCTAGGCGCCTTGGCAACGTCCCAGCCCTAGGGCCGCAGGAGCTCGGCCACCACCGGATCAAGGGAGCCCGGCTCGGCCATCAGCAGGTTGTGCCAGAACACCGGCAACGGCTGGCTGGGGCCCACCGGCAGCACCGCCTGCCAGCCAGGGAACACAGTGAGATCGGTGGGGCAATAGAAGCTGCAGCAGTCCACGGCCTCCAGGCGGTGGGCCTCAGCGGCCAGCCGGCGCAGCAGGTCGCTGCCGGGCTTCATGTCGGCGATTCCGGCCAGGGGCCAGCGGGGCCACGGCACCGCTGCCAGGGTGCCCCGCTGGGGGCTGGCCACGCTGGTGAAGCGGCGAGTACGGCGATGCCCCCCCCGCAGCTGGATCCAGGTGCGGCCGATCACCCCGCCCATCGAGAACCCCATCACATCCACCGGCTGCTCCGTTCCAAAGGCCGCCTCAATGTGGTTGCCGAGCAGGGCCGCCAGATCCTCCAGGGGCACCGAGCCCAGGGCATGGGGCAGGTGGGGCACCAGCAGCGGTGAGCGACGGCCCGCCAAGCGGCGGCAGAGGGTGTCGAACACGCGCGGCGTGTCGAACAGGCCGTGCACCAGCACCAGGGGCGTGGAGGCAACCGACTCGGGGGTTGGGCCCATCGTGGGATTCAGAGCGGCAGCGAACGGTGGGTGAAGGCCCGGGCCCCGCTGGCGTAGTCGGCGGCAATGTGGCCCTCACCCCGCAGCCGGTAGCGGTAGGTGACCAGGCCCTCCAGTCCCACCGGCCCGCGGGGCGGCAGGGTCTGGGTGCTGATGCCCACCTCGGCGCCGAAGCCGTAGCGGAATCCATCGGCGAAGCGGGTGGAGCAGTTGAGATAGACCCCGGCACTGTCGACGGCCGCCAGGAAGCGATCGGCGGCCAGGGGATCGGTGGTGCAGATGGCATCGGTGTGGCGGGAGCCATACCGGCGGATGTGCTCGAGGGCCTGCTCCAGGTCGTCGACCACCCGCACGCTGAGGATCAGATCGGAGTATTCGGTGGCCCAGTCGTCGCCTGTGGCGGCCAGGGTTACCCCGAGGGCGCAGGCGGCCGGATCGCCCCTGAGCTCCACCCCAGCCGCCTCGAAGGCAGCCACGGCATGGCCAAGGAAATCACCCGCCACGGCCCTGTGCACCAGGAGGGTTTCGATGGCGTTGCAGGCCGCCGGGTACTGGGTCTTGCTGTCGAGGGCGAGCCGCAGGGCCTGCTCCAGGTCGGCGGCGGCATCCACATACAAGTGGCAGATGCCATCGGCATGGCCGAGCACCGGAATGCGGGTGTGGTCCTGGATGAAGCGCACCAGGGCATTGGAGCCGCGGGGAATGATCAGATCCACCAGGCCATCGAGCTTGAGCAGGGCCAGGCTCTCCTGGCGGGAGGTGAGCAGCGCCAGGGCCGCCGGATCCACCGCGCTGGTGGCCAAGCCCCGCTGCAGGCTGGTGTGGATGGCGCTGCAGCTGCGGGCGGCCTCCCGCCCCCCCTTGAGCAGGGCGCCGTTGCCGGAGCGAATCGCCAGCGAGGCGATCTGGATCAACGCATCGGGCCGCGCCTCAAAGATCACCCCCACCACCCCCAAGGGCACGCTCAACCGCTCGAGCACCAACCCCGTATCGAGTTCGCAGTGGAGCTGGCGGCGGCCGAGGGGATCCTCCAGGCCCGCCACCTGGCGCACCCCCTCGATGGCGGCCTCCAGCTTGGGACGGTCGAGCTTGAGGCGGGCGATCAAGGGCGCAGCGAGGCTATCGGCGGCGGCGGCTTCGAGGTCGGCGCGGTTGGCCGCCAGGATCGTCTCGGCATCGGCGGCAAGGGCCTCGGCCATGGCCTGCAGGGCGCCCCGGCGCTCGCCATCGCGGCTCAAGGCCAGGCCGGCGGCGGCGCGACGCACCCCGGCCGCCCGGGCCAGCAGCTCGGGGGAAGGATCCGGCACGGCAGGGAAATCGGCTGCGGCGTAACCGACTGGGCTCAAGGCGGGGTCCGGGGTGGGGGAAGAAACCATGGACCCATCATCCAACCCTCCGGGAACCCCACTCACCCTGCGGACCTGCCCAAGGGGGCTGGCCAGCCAAAGGCCTGTTCAGCCGAAACGCTCCAGGGCCAGCCGGGCCGCTCCGAGCCGGCCGGCGCCGTTGCCGAGGGCGCAGCGGCGGATCACCAGACCCTCCCGACTTTCCGGCAAAACCCGCTGCTCCACCTCACGCCACAGCGCCGGCAGGAAGTGGTCGATCGCGGCGCTCAGGCCACCGCCGATCAGCACCAGCCGGGGGCTGAGCACATAAAGAATTGAGGTCAGCCCCTGGCCGAGCCGCCGGCCGTACTGCTCCCACACCGCTTTGGCCTCCCCATCGCCGGCTTCGGCTAGGTGGCAGAGCTCGGCCGGATCCAGCGGGCTGAGCCGCCCCAGACCGGCGATGCTGCAGTACTGCTCCAGAGAACCGCGGTTGCCGCTATGGCAGGGGGGGCCCTCGGGATCCACCCCGACCAGCCCCAGTTCAGCGCCGGCCCCATCGGGCCCGGTAAACAGGCTGCCGTTGATCAGCACGCCGCCGCCCACGCCGGTGCCGAGGGTGAGCAGGATCGTGTCGGGACAGCCCTGCGCCGCCCCCAGCCAGGCCTCGCCGATCAGGGCGCAGTTGGCGTCATTGGCCAGCACCACCGGGCGCTCCAGCTGGGGTTCCAGCCAGTCGGCTAGGGGGATCCGCCGCCAACCCGGCAGGTTGATCGCCAGCCGGGCGATGCGCCCATCACGGTCGGTCGGCCCCGGCAAGCCAATCCCCACCCGGTCGGCCCGGCGCTCGGGATCGAGGGCCGCCACCGCCTCCACCACCGCCTGGCACACGGCCCCCGGCATCTGGGGCTGGGGGGTGGGCACGGTGCTCTCCGCCAGCAGGGTGCCCTGGCGGTCGAAGCGGCCCAGCTTGATGG
>JBAXOO010000090.1:0-6660 GCA_037133235.1 Cyanobium sp. ELA507 | reverse complement strand
GCGGGCATAGGCCTGACGAGCCCAGGCGAGGGCATCCTCATCCACGGCGACCGTGCCGGCGGCCTTTGAATCTCCAGCTCAGGCTCCTGAAGCGGGCATTCCTCAAACCGCCGCAGCCCCTGCCGAGCCATCTCCGGTTTCGGTCCCTGAGGCTTCTGCGCCAGCGGCCGCCGGGCTTTCCCTGCTGGAGCTGGCCGCTGCCCAACGCGAACAGCGTCGCCAGGAGATCCTCGCCGCTTCACCCATCGCACCGGCGGAGGTTCTGCCTTCCGGCAGAGTCCCCGCGGCCTCCCCTGCCACCACTTCCGCCCCTCCCGCGATCGGCCAGGACGAGCCCAGCCTCGGGGCGTTCGATGCCGATTTCACCTGGTCCGCCGAGGTGCTGGCCGCCCAGGGTCGCCGGGTCGAAGACGTTTCCCTGGAGGAGATCGACTGGCTCACCCGCCTGCGCCGCGGCCTCGAGAAGACCCGCAAGGGCTTTGTGGCCCAGCTGCTCGACACCCTCGGCGATGACCCCCTCAGTAGCGAGAGCCTCGAGGAGATCGAATCCAACCTGTTGCGTGCCGATGTGGGAGTGCAGGCCACCGACCGGGTGCTGGAGGCCCTGCGGCAGCGCCTCAACGAGGAGGTGGTGGACCCGGCCGAGGGGTTGCGTTTTCTCAAGGAACAACTGCGGGGCATCCTGGAAGAACCGATCACCGCCAGCGGCCACAGCCTGCTGGCGCCCCAGAAGGATCGCCTCAATGTGTGGCTGATGGTGGGGGTGAACGGCGTGGGCAAGACCACCACCCTCGGCAAGTTGGCCAACCTGGCCGTGCGCAGCGGCTACAGCTGCCTGATCGCCGCCGCCGACACGTTCCGTGCCGCCGCCGTGCAGCAGGTGAGCGTCTGGGGCGAGCGCAGCGGGGTGCCGGTGGTGTCAAACCCCAGTGCCAATGCCGATCCGGCGGCGGTGGTGTTTGATGCGATCGGCGCGGCCCGCTCGAAGGGCACCGAGCTGGTGCTGGTCGACACGGCCGGACGCCTCCAGACCAAGCACAACCTGATGGAGGAGCTCAGCAAGGTGCGCCGCATTGTCGACAAACTGGCGCCGGAGGCGGTGGTGGAATCGCTGCTGGTGCTCGATGCCAGCCAGGGTCAGAACGGCCTGCGCCAGGCCATGGCTTTCGCCAGTGCCGCTGGCCTCACCGGCGTGGTGCTCACCAAGCTCGATGGCAGCGCCCGCGGTGGCGTGGCCCTGGCGGTGGCCTCCGAGGCGGGCTTGCCGATCCGCTTCGTTGGGGCCGGCGAAGGCATCCGTGATCTGCGTCCCTTCAACAGTTTCGAATTTGTCGAGGCGTTGTTGGGGGGGTAGGCCGGGGTTCAGAAAAAGAACTTCAGCCCCACCTCCACGCCGTTCTGGTAGCTGGTGAAGCCATTCGGTCGGCTGGCGCCGTTGTCGTAGGCGATGCCCATGTAGCGCCAGGACAGATTGAGGTCGGTGTTGTTGCCCACCGCGTAGCCCAGGCCCAGCTGGGCGTTGCCGGAGAGGTCCTGGGCGCCGCCCAGGCCGAAGCCGCCGATGTCGGCCCGGCCGAAGGCCCGCAGTCGGGGGCTGAGGAACACGGTGGCCTGGGTGCCCAGCAGGGGCTGGGCCCAGGTGTGGGAGAGCTCGCCCTGGCGCTGCAGGCGCAGTCCGAAGGGTCCGTTGCCGCGCAGCTGGGCTTCCACTCCCAGCGCTGCATCCACGATCCGAACACCGGCGTAGGGGATCACCGTCCAGCTCCCCGGAGCTGCCACGGCGCTTTCCCGCGCACCGAGGCGATAGCGCAGGGCGATGTCGTAGATCCCTAGGTCGGTGTTCACCGCCGCTTTGCCCGTGAGCAGGCCCCGCCGGGTGGTGCGGGAGAGCTCGTCGCCGATGCGGTTGTAGCTGAGGTCGGCCATCAGGCCGAATCGGCCCTGCTCCAGGCTGCCCCGGGCCGAGGCCGTCATCTGGATCAGGGGGATCAGATCGCCGAGCCAGAGGTCGGTGTCGGCGGTGAAGCCCTTCACCGTGGTGCTGCCGGTGGTGTGGATCGGCGCGAACCCGTAGAGCTCCAGGGTGGCGGCCCAGGGTTTGGGGTTGGCCGCGGCATCGGCAGGGGCCGGGCTTGGGGCTCCCGCCGCGGGCAGCGGCTGGGCTTGGGCCGGCAAGGCCACCACCGTGCCCACCAGGGCGAGGAGCCAGAGGGCCACCGAACCCGCCCTCTGGCGCTCAGGTCTGGCTTTTCCGGTTGGGCATCCGGGCATGGCGGAGGGGGGCATGGCGGTGGATTGGGGCATCGCTGGCGGTTGGATGGCGGGCGCCGTGGGGCGCGGTGAGGGATGGGGGGCCTGGCGCGAAGTTAGGGGAAAAGGCGCGGCGCTTCCATCCCGATGGCGCACGGTCTTGCCCCATTCAGGGACAACCGCTCCCCAAGGGATCTTGACCTTGGCGGCGCCATCCTTACCCTGCCGCCAAATCCGTTGATGCCGGGGCTGCCGTGTCCCTGCTACCTACCCTGGTGGAGGCCGCCCTAGGCCTCGCCATCGTCTTTCTGCTGGTGTCCCTGCTGGTCTCAGGGCTGCAGGAAGGGCTGGCTTCCCTGCTGGGTTGGCGGAGCCGCCATCTCCAGCGTTCCCTTGGCCAGATGATGCGCAATCACGCCTCGGAAGCGCAGGGGCTGGATGGGGCCAATGATGCGGCCGCGGCCCAGGCCCTGGTGGCCCGTTTCTATGCCAGCGACCTGCTTCAGAGCCTCAACCATCGCTCCGATTCCGGGCTGGCCGGCCTCAGGCGGCGTCTTTGCCGGGGCCCCAGCCACGGCCTTGCCACGGCCAACCTGGCCCACATCGAGCCGGAAACCTTTGCGGCGGTGATGGTGCAGGAGCTCCTGCCGGAGCTGGCCCGCCGGCCGGGTCAGGGCCGCGCCGACCTGGTGGAGATTCGCGCCGCCCTGGCGGCGGCGGAGGGGTTGCCCCGGGCTTTCCGCTCCAACCTGCTCAGCCTGGCCGACCAGGCGCAGGCCCGCTACCGGCTGGATCCGCTCCATGCCTTTCAGCGGGAGCTGGAAACCCTGTTCAACCGTTCGATGGACCGGGCCAGCGGGGTCTACAAGCGCCATGTCCAGCGCTTCTGCTTCCTTGCCGGATTTCTGGCCGCGATCCTCCTCGACCTCAACACGCTCCAGCTCGCCCAGGCCCTCTACCGCAGCAGTTCCCTGCGGGAACCGCTGGCCAACAGCGCCGTTGAGATCGTGAAGGCCCGATCCGCCGGGGCCCTGGCCTCCCAAGCCCCTGCCGGCACCGGCCTGAGCGCCGACCAGGAGACCCTGCTGCGGCTCCTGGGGGAGGACCTGCCGATTGAACCCCTGGTGCTGTTGTCGCCGCGGCCCAGCTTTGCTGCAAGCATCAGCGCCCCGGACAGCTTGCCCCCCTGCAGGCCTGGCCGCCGCGCTGCAGCCGCCGAGCGTTGCCCTTCCCGTCGGGGACTCCGGGTCGACGGGGGCAAATTGCTCCAGGCGATGCCCGGCTGGCTGGTTTCCGCCCTGGCCATCTCGATGGGGGCCCCCTTCTGGTTTGAGGTGCTGTCGCGTTTGGTCAACGTGCGCGCGATCGGCCGAAGTTCCCAGTCCCGCCGGGAGCAGGGCCTGGGCTAGGGCCTGGGCGCCTTCGGCAGGCTGGAGAGCAGGTGCACCAACCAGCCCGGCCCGGAGAGGGCCAATACCAGGATCGTGAGCGAGGTGCTCAGCCGGCTGGAAACGGCCCGGGCTTCATCGAGGCCCGAATGGAGGAAGGCCAGGGTCACCACGGCCGCGAAGATGCCGGTGGTGAGGGCACTGGCGGAGCGCAGGGTCTCCTTCGGGGGGCGGCGGCCGGGGTGGGCGGCATCGAGGCTGAAGCTGCGGCCGCCGATGGCCCCCGCCACCATCAGGCTGGCCAGGATCCCCAGCCGCAGCATGAGGCCCTCGTGGGGGTCGGTGCTCTGGATCTTTTGGCCCACCACCATGGCGGTGCCCAGCAGGGAGCCGCAGCCGGCCCCGAGCACGCTCCACCAGGTCAAGGGGGAAAGGGTCCGGCCGCTCAGCACCGAACCCCCCGCCAGCACCAGGGCGGTGAGGAAGGTGGAGGGCAGGGCTGGCAGGTGGCGCGTGATCAGGTAGGCAACCACCACCCCCAGCAGGGCCCCGAGCAGTTCGAGGAGATGGACCGGCAGGTGCGCTGCAGGGATCCGCGACCGCCTGGTCGGGGTCGCGGATCGGGGATCGGGGGGCCAGTCCTGGGCCATGGTGGGGCGCCCTACTGGCGAGCCAGGATCTCGCGCATGGTCTCCCGCAGGTCGTCCACCGGGGTGCCGCTCACATCCACCAGGGCGCGCTTGATGCGGCCGCCGTAGGCGAAGGGGGGCTTGTAGTCCGGCATGGCCGGCGAGCCCGGATCGGCGCCCACCGCCACCCCGGCCGCCAGGCCCAGGCTGAGGGGAATGGTCACGGGCAGGTCGCCTTCGCCCACCGGCTGGCCATCCACGAAGAGCACCAGCTTGGCCGGGGTGCCCTTGCCGTTGGCGATGTCGGGCGCACCGGTGGGCGTGAATTCGGCGCTCAGGATGTGGTGGCCGGCCGGAACCGGACCACTGGAGCGCACGTGGAAGAACTGTTCGGCCACGTAGTTGTAGCCGTAGGTGAGCAGGCCGTTCTGCACGTAGAAGGCGAAGCCGCCATCGTTGCCGCCCATGCTGAACAGCACCCCATCGGCACCGCCCTCGGGCACCTCCACCTCCACCGAAATCGAGTGGGGGCGGTTCAACACCCTCGGCGCCGAATTCAAGGGCACCATCTGGGTGCCGGGGTAATAGATGTAGCGCTGGCGGTCGGCGGTGATCTGGGGCCGCTCCACCGCGAAGCGCAGGGTGCCGCGGCTATCTATCGGCAGCACGTTGTACTTGCCGGCCTCCACGTACCACATGCCGATCATGGCAATTAGCCGGTCCCGTTCCGCTTCGGCCAGGTTGTTGGTTTCGGCGAAGTCGGTGTTGAGGTTGTAGAGCTCCCAGCGGTGGGCATCGAGCTGGATCAGCTGGTCGTAGCTGATCGGATCGCCGAAGCGGCGGCCCGATTCCACAAACGAGGTGCCGGGCCAGGGGCACACGGCCCGCCAGCCATCGTGGTAGAGCGAGCGGTGGCCAAACATCTCGAAGTACTGGGTGAGATGCAGGCTCGGCGCGGCCGGATTGGCGAAGCAGGAGGCCAGCGAGAACCCCTCAATCGGGCTCTGGGTGACGCCCTTGATCGTGGTGGGCGCCTCAATGCCGAGGGCATCGAGCACCGTGGGCACCATGTCGATCGCATGGCAGTACTGGGAGCGCACTTCGCCGCGGGCGGCGATGCCCTTGGGCCAGCTCAGGATGAAGGGGTCGCTGGTGCCGCCCCGGTAGGTCTCGCGTTTCCAGCGGCGGAAGGGGGTGTTGCCGGCGTGGGTCCAACCCCAGGGGTAGTGGTTGAAATACTTGGGGCCGCCGATGTCGTCGATGGCGGCGAGATTTTGCTCCAGGTTTTCGGGCACGTTGTTGAAAAACTTGCCCTCGTTCACGGATCCCGTGGGTCCGCCCTCGGAGCTGGCGCCGTTGTCGGAGATCACCATGATCATGGTGTTGTCGTACTCGCCAATCTCCTTCAAGAAGTTGATGAGTTCACCGATGTAATGGTCGGTGTGCTCCAGGAAGCCGGCGAACACCTCCATCATGCGGGCGTAGAGGCGCTTCTCCTCGGCGGAGAGCCCATTCCAGTCGGGCACATCGGGGTCGTGGCGCGAGAGCACCGTATCGGCGGGGATGATGCCCAGTTCCTTTTGGCGGGCGAAGGTGTGCTCGCGGTAGGCGTCCCAGCCGCCGTCAAACTTGCCCTTGTACTTGTCGGCCCACTCCTTCGGCACGTGGTGGGGCGCATGCATGGCGCCGGTGCAGAAGTACATGAAGAAGGGCTTATTGGGCGCCACCTGCTTCGAATCGGCGATCATCGCCTTGGCCTTTGCCACCAGATCGGGGGTGAGGTGATAACCCTCCTCGGGGGTAGCAGGGGGCTCCACCTGGGTGTTGTCCTGCACCAGTTCGGGGTAGTACTGATGCGTGTCACCCCCCAGGAAGCCGTAGAAGCGCTCGAAGCCGCGGCCCAGCGGCCAGCGGTCGTAGGGGCCCGCCGCCGAGGTGGCCTCCGCCGGGGTGAGGTGCCACTTGCCGATGGCGTAGGTGTTGTAGCCCTTCTGCAGCAGGATTTCGGAGAGGAAGCCGTTCTCGAACGGGATGTAACCGTTGGAGCCGGGATAGCCCATCGACCCTTCGGTGATGCAGGCCAGGCCGTTGGAGTGGTGGTTGCGGCCGTTGAGCATGCAGGAGCGCGACGGCGAACAGAGCGCCGTGGTGTGCATGTTGTTGAAGCGCAGGCCGTCGGCCGCCAGGGCATCGAGGTTGGGGGTGGCGATCGGGCTGCCATAGCAACCGAGTTGCCCGAAGCCCGTGTCATCGAGCACGAGGTACAGCACGTTGGGGGCCCCCTCCTTGGCCCGGTTGGGCATCGGCCAGGCGGGGGTCGACACATCGGCGGTGCGGCCGATCACGCCGGGGAAGGCGGCACCGGGCTTGTATTCGTTGAGCGGCATCGGAGC
>JBAXOO010000089.1:0-6766 GCA_037133235.1 Cyanobium sp. ELA507 | reverse complement strand
ACCAATGGCGAAAAAGGGAATCGGGCAGGTCCCAGCAGCAGCAGCCACGTAGGCAAGCCCGACCGGCTCTCGACCGGGCTTGGTGGGGGTCGCATTGACCGGACCCACCCCCACGTAGTCGCATCCTTCGGCCACCGCCCGCTGGAGCTGGTCAAGAGCATGGGTGCTGCAACCGATCAGGCACTCCGCCCCTAACAGGCGACGGGCCACCGCCACGGGCAGATCACCCTGGCCAAGGTGGACCCCATCGGCCCCCACCGCCAGGGCCAGATCAACCCGGTCGTTGACCAGGAACAGGGCACCATGCTGGTGGCAGAGCCGAAGCAGGCTGCGGGCCTCGTCGAGACGCTGGCGATCATCAAGGCTTTCGACCTCTTTGGCCCGGTATTGCACGATCCGCACCCCGGCCTCCAGGGCCGCCTCAACGGCGGCAATCGCCCCGGGACCGGCACCACAAATCAGATAAAGCCGGCAGGTGCGCAGGAGCTCGCGGCGCGACCCGCCGGTGCGGTCGGCGCGCATCAAGTCGACCTCGAGGTCATAGAGGGCATAGCGGCAACGGGCAGCCTCCTCGGCCAGGGGAGCATCCCGATGGCGGGCGAATTCCTCCAACACTCGCAGGGCCTCCTGCACCCGGGCCGCATTGGCCGCCACCACCTGGGACGGGCTGGTGCGATCGGCCTGGGCGGGATGGGATAGGCCAGCGGCCGGATCGGTGGCGGTGTGGCGGGCAAGTTTGTAAGGCTCCCGGTGCAGGCGGCCAAGTCGTTGGCGCAGGTCCTTGGTGCGGGCCACCAGGTCGGGGCGTTCGAGCCCGAAACGGGCCCAGTCCTCCAACACCCGCAGCCCCTCCCGGGCCCGATCGAGATTGGCATCGAGCAGCCGTGCGATCGGGGCTGAGGTATCCAAGGGCGCGGACTCAGCAGGGGCTGCGCTCACCAGATGGGTTGCCGGGGCAGCGGCTGGCGGCAACCCGGAAACGGGCCATGGATCGGGCGCTGGATTTGGCACTGCAGGTTCGGCGGAAGCGGGCCATCCCTAGGCTGAGGGCACCCGAAGACAGAGCATGGTCAACGATCCGGGCACGGGAAGCGAAGACAGCCCCCTGCTGCCACTCATCTCGGGCATTCTGCTGATGGGTGGCATTGCCCTGTTTATCAGCTGGGGCCTGACCCATGCCTACGCCACCACCTGACCATGTGAACGTGGGGGCTTAGGGGGAACTTTAGGCCAAGATCGCTGCCGCCTCAGCCGCATCAGCCGAGATCCTCGCCGAAAGCTCGGCCAAGTTGGCAAAGCGCTGCTGGCCGCGCAGAAAGCGCACCGGCTCCACGGTGAGGCAAGCACCGCTGAGGTCGAGATCGCGCTCCAGCAGATGCACCTCCACCGCCGAGGTGGCCAGGGGATCCACCGTGGGCTGGGGACCGAGGTTCATGACCCCCGCCATCGGGGTGTGGGGATCCTCGCGGCGCCAGGCGCGCACGGCGTAAACCCCCTCCCCCGGCAGAAACTTGCGGCCGTCGACCTCCAGGTTGGCTGTGGGCCAGCCCAAACCAGCCCCTAGGCCCCGCCCCCGCACCACCCGGCCGCTGAACCGGTAGGGGCGCTCCAGCAGGCGCTCCGCCTCCGCCAGGTCATAGGCGGCAAGGGCACGACGGATGCGGCTACTGCTGACCCGCTCGGGGCCATCCCAGAGCATTGGCAGCACCAGCACCTCAACACCGCAGGCTGCGCCGATGCGGGCCAGGTCGCTGGCGCTGCCGCAACGGCCGGCGCCGAAGCGGAAGTTTTCACCCACGGCCACCCGCCGCGCCTGGAGCTGGCCAACCAGCACGGTCTCCACAAACGCCTCGGGGGCCAGGGCCGCCAAGGCCAGGCTGAAGGGCACAAGCACCAGCTGGCGGATCCCCAAAGGGGCCAGGAGATCAAGTTTCTCCTCCGGCAGATCGAGCCGCAGCCGAGTCTCCCCATAGAGAACCTCGCGGGGATGGGGCCAGAAGCTCACCACGCTGGGCACGGCCGTGGCATCGCCGCTGACGGCGGCAATCACGCGGCGATGGCCCCGATGCAAGCCATCGAAACTGCCGAGGGCGATGGCGGTGGGACGCAGGGCCTGATCGGGGGAATGGAGCGGGATCGAATGGGAAATCAAGGCCAGGCGCTCGCCCCAGGGATCCTCCCATGGCAAGTTTGGTGCCTTGCCGGACAACCCACCCATGGCCGAGCCGCAGGACCTGCAACGCATCTCCACCGCCCTTCGCCTGGTGGGCTGGGTGCGGTTCTGGACCCAGCTCGCCCTGGCGATCGTGGTGGTGGGGGTGCTGCTGTTCAACAACATCGGCGGCCGGGTGGCCGCCAACGCCCAACGGGCCGTGGGCCTGGGCCCGGGACTCTCGATCACCACCCTCTCCTTCCTGGTGCTGGCCTGGAGCCTGTGGCAATGCTGGTTGGTAATCCGCTGCGGGCGTGCCCTGGCCAGCCCGGTGCGGCCCACCCGGGGCGAAACCACCCGCCTGATCAAGCGGGGGCTCCTCGTGGACCTGGGCGGCCTCACCATTGCCGCCGTGGGTTATCAGGCCCTGGCCGGCAGCCTCTTCCTGCAGGCTTCGATGCAGGCGCCCGGTCTGTTTGGGCCCATGGCGTACCAGGGCAGCCAGGGCCCGATCAGCTCCTACCCGATCACTTCGATTGAAATGCTCTCGGTGTTGAGCAACACCCAGGTGCTCTTCGCCCACCTGATCGGCCTGTGCTTTTCCCTATGGATGCTGCAGCGCATCTTCCGGAGGGGATGAGATCATGCCAGCAACCGGCCTGGTCCGATGAGGATTCTGTTTGTTTCCCACCAGGCCAGCCGCACCGGCGCCCCCCTGCTGCTGCTCTGGCTGGTGCAGTGGCTCCACAGCCACACCGCCCACCAACTCGGCGTGGTGCTGCTGGCGGAGGGTCCCCTAGAAGAGGATTTCAGCCGCCTCTGCCCCACCTGGACACTGCCGGCAGAGCCCCTTTTTAAGCCCCTCAGTCAGAGGCTGGGCGACACCCTGAGGCGAAGGCGCCGCAAGGATCCAGGCACATTTCTGCAGGAGTCCATCGCAGCCTTCAAGCCGGATGTGGTGTACCTCAACACCTTGGTCTTGGGACGCTACTTATCCACATTTCAGCCAGGCACAAACCAGCAACCAGTTTTCATCTCCCACGTTCACGAGCTGGCCATCACGCTCAACACGATGAGCGATCACCAGGCAGTAGAGCGGCAAATCAAGCTTTCTTCGGCCATCATTTCCTGCGCCCAGGTTGTTCAGGACAACCTGACGGCAAGCCACGACATTGATCCAAACACCTCCCTCCAGGTTGTTCACGGCTTCCTTCCCTACGATCAGCCCGCTGAACTGTTGGCCGCAGCCAACCCCGAACGTGGATCTCAGAACTGGCTGCAACGGATCCAAGCGGCGGCCAGGGAGGGCCGCTTCATTTTTGGATCAACAGGCCAGGCCATCAGTCGCAAGGGTTTCGACCTCCTGCCCCAACTGATTCAGGCCTGCGATCAAACCTTTCCCGATCGGAAGTTCCTAGGCGTCTGGATTGGTGCCCCGGACCAGAACGAACTTTGTCAATTCATCAAACGGGACCTTGCCCTACTTGGCCTAGAGGATCAGGTGCTGATCATCCCCCCGGTGGCCTCGGCCCTGGCGCTGATCAGCCAGATGCAAGCCTTCGTCTTGCTTTCCAGGGAAGACCCGTACCCCCTAGTGACCCTGGAGGCCGCGAGCCTTGGCATCCCCACCGTCTGCTTTGAAGCCTCCGGAGGAATCGGTGAGTTCGTGATGGACGGCCGGGGGCTCAGCGTTCCCTACCTCGACCTCCAGGCCATGGCCCGCAGCCTGTACGCCCTCAGCCAAGATCCCCAGCTGCGCGGCGACCTTGGGGCGCGGGCAAGGGAACGGGTGTTCCAGGCCCACACTCTCCAGCAGGCTGCGGAGCGGATCCTGGCCATCATTGAAACGACGGCCTCCCGCCGCTAGGTAGCCATCAGGGCGATGGCAGAACGGGAAGCGGCGGCAAGGTGGCCGTATCCCCACGCCAGAAGAGTTCCGGCTGCAGGGGGGAGAGGGCCACGCCACCGCCGGCGATCCAGGCCACATCGGTGGGCCAGTCGGCCGGACCAGCCACAGGCGCCTCCAGGTCGTCGGCCACCTCGCCGGCCAGCCAGTAGTAGGTGCGGCCGCGAGGATCCTCCCGACGATCAAACTGATCGATATAGCGCCGCACGGCGGGCCGGCACCAGCGCAACGCTCCAATTCCCTCCGCAGGGCGCGGCGGCACATTGAGGTTGAGGAGCATCCCTTCGCCCCAGCCGGCGGCCAGCAGGCCCTCGGCCACCTCCAAGGCGATGCGGGCAGCGGGCCCGAACTGGCGCCAGTGGAAATCGGCACAGCTCACCGCCAGGGCCGGGAAGCCTTCGATCGTGCCTTCCATGGCAGCACTCACCGTGCCGGAATAGAGCACGTCCGTGCCGAGGTTGGGGCCGTGGTTGATGCCCGAGAGCACCAACTGGGGCGGCTCCTCCAGCAGGCGAAAGAGCGCCAGCTTCACACAGTCGGAAGGGGTGCCGCTGCAGGCCCAGGCGGTGACCCCCGGGGCAAAGAGCTGATCCGCCCGCTCGGCCCGCAGGGGGGTCTGGAGGGTGAGGCCGTGGCCGGTGGCCGAGCGTTCCTGGTCTGGGCAGACCACCGTGACCTGGTGACCACGCCCGGCGGCCTCGGCCGCCAAGGCCTGGATACCGGCGGCAAAGACCCCGTCATCGTTGCTGATCAGGATCCGGAGCGGGGCGGCCATGGCAGGAGCTGGGCAGGAGGCCAGGCTGCCATGGAGACGCGAGCCGCCGAGGTGCTCAGGACTGCGGCCGGCCGCCTCCTTCTTTCGCGCATGGACTGCCCCCCACTTCACGATCGGCTCGGCCGGTGGGGCGCCTAAGGCTTGGCCCTGAAGGCGCTCTGCACCGATCCGCGGCGCTCAGACGATCTCCTGCCCGGCGCTGCCTACAGTCGCGATCCATCCGGAGCCCCCGCCGCCGTGAGCGCCACGATCACCCTGCAGGAGCTCACCGACCAATTGGAGCGGCTTGAAGCCGATGCCGCCGCCGCAATCGGCGCCGCCACCAGCGCCAACGAGCTGGAGCAGCTTCGGGTGGATCTGCTCGGCAAGAAGGGGAGCCTCTCGGCGGTGCTGGGAGCCATGGGTCGCCTGCCCGGTACGGAGCGGCCGCTGGTGGGGCAGCGGGCCAATGTGCTCAAGGAGCAGGTGCAGGGTCTGCTCGGTGAACGCCTCAGCCACCTCAAAGCCACCGCCCTAGCCGATCGAATCGCGCGGGAACGGCTCGACGTGAGCGCCCCCAGCCGCTACGTGCCCCCCGGCCATCGCCATCCCCTCCAGGCCACGGTGGAGGAGATCTGCGACATTTTCGCGGGCCTGGGCTACCGGGTGTCCGAGGGTCCCGAGGTGGAGAGCGACCATTACAACTTCACCGCCCTCAACATCCCGCCCCACCATCCGGCCCGGGACATGCAGGACACCTTCTATCTGGCACCCGGGGCCGATGGTGGTGAGCGCCTGCTACGCACCCACACCTCGCCGGTGCAGATCCGCCATCTGGAGGCCAATCCGCCGCCGGTGCGGATCGTGGCGCCCGGGCGGGTGTATCGCCGCGACGCGGTGGATGCCACCCACTCGCCGGTGTTCCACCAGGTGGAGGTGCTCGCCCTCGATGAAGGCCTCGACTTCAGCCACCTGCGCGGCACCGTCACCACCTTTCTGCAACGCTTCTTCGGCGATCTGCCGGTGCGCTTCCGCGCCAGCTACTTCCCCTTTACCGAACCCTCCGCCGAGGTGGATGTGCAGTGGCGGGGCCGCTGGCTTGAGGTGATGGGCTGCGGCATGGTGGATCCGGCCGTGCTCGAGGGCATGGGCATCGATCCGGAGCGCTGGAGCGGCTTCGCAGCGGGCCTGGGGGTGGAGCGCTTCTGCATGGTGCGCCACGGCATCGACGACATCCGGCGGCTCTACACCAGTGATCTGCGTTTCTTGGAGCAGTTCTGAGCGGGCCCATACACTCATGGGATCCTCCCGATCTGGATCGGTGTCCCGCGTCGGCCTGATCGTCAACGACGGCAAGGCCCTGGCCCTGGCCACCGCCGCCGCCATCGAAACCCGGCTTGAAGCTGCGGGGATGGAAGTGGTGCGGGTGAGCAGTGCCGGTGGGGTGGTGGGTTTCGCCAATCCCGATCAGCACCTGCGGGCCAAGGGCTACACCGCCTGCGTGCCCCCCAGCTTCGAAGGGTCCATGCCCCTGGCCCTGGTGCTGGGAGGCGATGGCACCGTGCTCTCGGCCGCCCGCCAGACGGCACCCATCGGCGTGCCGATTCTCACGATCAACACCGGCCACCTGGGCTTCCTGGCGGAGGCCTACCTCAAGGACCTGGAGGTTGTGCTCGACCAGGTGATCGCCGGCGAATGGAGCGTGGAGGAACGCTCGATGCTGGTGGTGAGCGTGATGCGAGGCGAGCAGCGGCGCTGGGAGGTGCTCTGCCTCAACGAGATGGCCCTGCACCGCGAGCCGCTCACCAGCATGTGCCATTTCGAGATCGCGATCGGCCGCCATGCCCCGGTGGACATCGCCGCTGACGGGGTGATCCTCTCCAGCCCAACCGGCTCCACGGCCTATGCCCTCAGCGCCGGCGGTCCGGTGATCACCCCCGATTGCCCGGTGCTG
>JBAXOO010000088.1:0-6823 GCA_037133235.1 Cyanobium sp. ELA507 | reverse complement strand
CAGCGCTGGCAGGGGTTGCGGCCGCATCGGCATCCGCAACCTCGGGGCCCACCTGGCAGCCGACACCCCTGCCAGCGCCGTGCAGGACAGCATCGAGCGGCTCAACGCCGATCCCCATGTCGATGGCATCCTGCTGCAGCTGCCCCTGCCGGCCGGACTGGAGGAAAGCCCGCTGCTGGCCGCGATCGACCCGGACAAGGACGCCGACGGGCTCCATACCCTGAACCTGGGCCGACTCCTCAAGGGGGAGCCGGGCCCCCGGAGCTGTACCCCCGCTGGGGTGATGGCCCTTCTGGCCGCAGCCGGGGTGGACCTCTCTGGCAAGCGGGCGGTGGTGGTGGGTCGCAGCATCCTGGTGGGTCAGCCCATGGCCCTGATGCTGCAGGCAGCCAATGCCACCGTGAGCGTGGCCCACTCCCGCACCACCGACCTGGCCGCCCTGACCCGCCAGGCCGATGTGCTGGTGGTGGCCGCCGGCCGAGCGCGAATGGTGGGGGCCGAGCATGTCAAGCCCGGCGCGGTGGTGGTGGATGTGGGCATCCACCGCCTCGATGCCGATGGGGCCGGGGAGGCCAGCGGCAAGGCAAAGCTCTGCGGCGATGTGCGCTTCGAGGAGGTGGAGCCGATCGCCGCGGCCATCTCGCCGGTGCCCGGCGGGGTCGGCCCGATGACCGTAACCATGCTGTTGGTCAACACGGTGACGGCCTGGTGCCGCCGCCATGGCCTGGACAGTTCGGACCTAGCCGATCTGCTGGTCTGACGGTCCGGATGCGCCGCAACTGGCCGCTGCCTTGAACCGGGGACGTGAGGCTGGAACCATCGTGCAACGAGGGGATAGCCATGAAGGAGGGCGGACTTCACCGCAGCATCCCGCCGGCGGCCCTGAAGGGTGACCTTCAGCTCACCGATGTGGATGCCCTGCTGCGGGCCCACGGGGCCTCGATCCGCAGCGTGGACAACCACCATTGGCAGATCTCGGCGGGAGATCGCAGTGGCGTTTGGTTGCTGGGGGATCGGACCGAAGGCGCGGGCGGCTGCCTGGATCAGGCCTCCCTCCAGCGGCTCCAGGGCGTGCTGCGGCAGACCGGCCTGTTGCGGGAGCAGGGCCAATCCGGCCCCGGGGGCACCCCGATGGGCGCGGCCATCCTGTGGGTCGGCAACGAGGCCACGCGGGTCTATTGGATCAACGACCGCGACCTTGCCGAAGGGGGAAGCCACGCCCTCAGCCACTGGCTGCACGGGGAGATCATCCTGCACAACAACCGGAGGTTGGTTCCCTATCTGCGCCGCATCGTGGCGATGCTGGAGCGCATCGAACGGCCCCTGCTGATCGGTCTGCGCTCCGAGATGGCGGCACCTGAGCCCTTCAGGCCGCCGGCCCCGACCCCGGCTGAAGGGGGCCTGGAGCGCCTCACCCAGCTGTTGGAGGAGGAGAGGCCCGATCTGCGCGAACGGCTGGTGGGAGTACTCACCCTCGACGGGGACCGGCTCGATGACGCCCTGCTGTTTGCGATGGCGTGCGACTACCTGCTGCCGCGGGGCGGCTAGGTCCTCCCTGGAGAGCAAGCCCGGTCGCTCACCAAGTCGACGCGCACCAAAAGGATGCTGCGGTCCGTGATGGCTGGGGCCTGAAGGGGCTATGAGGGGGCGTGGCCTGAGAGAATCCGCCCCAGACCCCTTAAAGCCATGACCGCGGCGGTGAGCACGGCCCAGGACTCGGCCTCCGGGTCGTTTGATTTTGCCGGTTACCTGGAGAGCGCCAGGATCCGGGTGGAAGCAGCGCTAGATGCCTCCTTGGGCCCGGAACGGCCCGAATCCCTGCGGGAGGCGATGCGCTACTCCCTGCTGGCCGGGGGAAAAAGGCTGAGGCCAATCCTCTGCCTAGCCGCCTGCGAGCTGGCGGGCGGGGAGAGCGACCAGGCGATGGCCACGGCGGTGGCGCTGGAGATGATCCACACCATGTCGCTGATCCATGACGACCTTCCCGCCATGGATAACGACGACCTGCGGCGCGGCCGCCCCACCAACCACAAGGTTTACGGCGAAGCCAACGCGATCCTGGCGGGCGATGCCCTGCTCACCCGGGCCTTCGAGATGGTGGCGCTGCGCAGCCCGGCGGTGCCGGCCGATCGCCTGCTGCAGGTGGTGGGGGAACTCTCCCTGGCCTCCGGCGCCCCGGGCCTGGTGGGGGGCCAGGTGGTGGATCTGGAGTGCGAAGGTCGGGCGGTAGACCTCGACACGCTCGAATACATCCACCTCCACAAAACCGGAGCTCTGCTGCGGGCCTGCGTGGTCAGCGGTGCCCTGATCGCAGGCGCCGACCACGCCCTCCTCTCCGCCCTGCGCACCTATGCCAGGGGCATCGGCCTGGCCTTCCAGATCATCGACGACATCCTCGATGTGACCGCCAGCAGTGAGGTGCTGGGCAAGACCGCCGGCAAGGATCTGGCGGCCGACAAGACCACTTACCCCAAACTGCTAGGGCTGAAGGAATCCCGCCGCCGGGCCGAGGCCCTGGTGGCCGAGGCCAAGGAAGCCCTCAACCCCTGGCGGGATCGGGCGACCCCCCTCCTCTCCTTGGCCGATTACATCACCAGCCGCGACCGATGACCCCTCCCGTTTCCACCGATTCCGGCCACCTGCTCCTGATGGTGCGGGACCTGCTCGACAATGCCGTGCTCTGGTGGGGGCTCGCTGCTTGCGGTGTGGCCCAGCTCTCCAAACTCCTGGTGGAGTTCGTGGCCCATGGCCGTTGGCGCCCGGAGGTGCTGCTGGAAACCGGCGGCATGCCCTCCAGCCATTCGGCCCTGATGACCGGCACCGCCGCTGGCGTGGGTTGGTACCAGGGCTTCCAGGATCCCCTCTTTGCCCTGGCCGCCGCGGTGGCCTTCGTGGTGCTCTACGACGCCAGTGGGGTACGCCGGGCCGCCGGGGAAACGGCGGCTCGCGTCAATGCCTTGGTGAGCGGCCGGGAACCGGGCCATGAAGTCGGCGGCGCCGTGTGGGAGCACCCGCTCAAGGAAAACATCGGCCACACCCGGCGCGAGGTGCTGGTGGGCAGCCTGCTGGGCCCTCTGGTGGCCCTGCCCGGCCTGGCCCTGGTGGGTTCGCCCCTGCACCTGGTCGCCCTGCTCAGCCACACCCTGCCGGCGGCGGCGGGGTGACCCCCGAGCCCCCCTCAAGCCCTGACGCTGCTGCGATCCCTGGGCTAGCCCTCACCCCCGACCAGCAGGCCGCTGCAGCGACCTTCGCGAGCTGGCTGGCGGCTCCGGCCGACGGCACGCCCTTTGTGTTGCGGGGCTACGCCGGCACGGGCAAAACCTTCCTTTGCATGAATCTGTTGGCCCAGGTGGAGGCCGCCGGCCTCTGCTGGACCGTGGTGGCCCCCACCCACAAGGCGGTGGGCGTGCTGCGGCACCACCTGGCCCTGGCGGGCCTCCAACCCACCTGGTATCCCTCCACCATTCACCGCCTGCTGCGGCTCAAGCTGAAGCGGGAGCGGGACCTTGAACGCTGCGAGGAAACGGAGCAGACCGGCCTCGCCCTCGAACACCTGGGCCTGGTGCTGGTCGATGAGGCCTCCATGGTGGATAGCACCCTGCTGGAGATTGCCCTGCGCTGCGCCCATCCCTTCCGCACCCGGCTGGTGTTCGTGGGGGATCCGGCCCAGTTGCCGCCGGTGGGGGAGGTCGAGAGCCCCGTGTTTGCCATGGCCCGGTCCCGGAGCGTGGCCCTGGCCCAGGTGGTGCGCCACCAGGGCCCGGTGCTGCGGCTGGCCAGCGGCCTGCGGGAGGGCCTCCTGCCCTGTCAGGCCCCTCCCCCCCTGGCGCCGGTGCGCACCGCCCAGGGGATGGTGTGCGCCCTGGATCGCCGCAGCTGGTTGGCGGCGGCCCAGGAGGCGCTGCGGCGCAGTGCCGAAACCGACAACCCCGACCTGGCCCGAATCCTCTGCTACACCAACCGCTCCCTCGAGCAGCTCGTGCCGATCGCCCGTCGCGCCCTGCATGGAGCCATGGCCGACCAGCTGCCGGTGTTGCCCGGTGAGGTGCTGATCACCCGCACCGCCGTGATGGCCCCCGCCTGCCGGGCCGGCGAAGAGGCCGCCGAGGAGCCCGACCTGGTGCTGGGCTCCAACCGGGAGCTGGTGGTGCGGGATGTGAAGCCCGAGCGCTGTGATCTGGCCGAATTCGGCCTTGGTGCAGCCGATCTGGAGGGCCGGGCCGCGCCGGTGATCGACACCCTCACCGCCACGGTGGAGGCCGGCGAAAGCCAGCTGGCCCTGCGGCTGCTGCCACCGGTCGGCAGTGGAGCGCGAACAACCCTCGATGGCGTGCTGCAGGGGTTGCGCCAGCGGGCCCGGGTGGCGGAGAGGCAGGAGGGCCGGGCCCTCTGGCGCCGCTACTTCTTGCTGCGGGATGCCTTCGCCTGGCTGGGGCCCGCCGCCGTGCTCACGGTGCACCGCAGCCAGGGCAGCACCTTCGCAGAAGTGTTCGTGGATGGGGATGTGTTCTGGCCGAAGGATCCGGTGCTGCGTCGCCAGTTGGTGTACGTGGCGGTGAGCCGGGCCAGCCGGTCGGTGAGCCTGGTGGCCAGGGCCGGATCCCCGGCTGATCAACGCCTCTGGGAGGTGGGCCTGGCCGAGGGCCCGGCCTCCAGCGGCAGGATCCAACCCTGAGACCCCAACGGGTTGCAAGGCCGGGGTTTTCTCAGGCCAACCGCAGCCCTTCGATGCCCTGCCAGGCCAGGTAGCCACCCAGGGCCAGACTCACCGTCCCCACGAGGGGTTCGGCATTGGCAAACAGCCACTGGCTGAAGCGCTCGAGGGTCGGCAAGACCCGCTCCCGGCCCAGCAGCAGCACCGCCAGCAGGGGCACCAGCAGCAACAGGGTCGTCGCCAGGGTGAACAGGCCCCCCACCACCACCTCCGGCAGCCGCTGGAATCCGGCCGCCAGGATGGTGCCACTGGCCTTGGCGTAGAGGAAAAGGTCGTCGGGACTGGCCACCTGGATCAGGGTGCTCAGCGCCAACAACGGCAGCAGCGGAAGGGCGCAGAACCCGCCAAGCTTGCGGCTCCAGGCAGAAGGTTCCCCCTCCTCCTCGCGTTTGAGCAGTTCGTTGAGGCCCACCGCCACTAGGGCACCGGCGGCCAGCAGATCCAGGCCCGTGCGGTGGCTGCTCCCCTTCTCCATGGTGAGCAGGAAGCCATGGCCCACCCCCAGCAACAGAACCATTTCCAGGGCGGAGGTCACCAGCCAGGCCGCCACCAACCAGCCGCTGCGGCGCAGGGGGTCGGGTCCCAGCAGCAGCAGGAGCAGAAGACCGATGTGGAGCGGACTGAAACCGATCGCCAGGGCAAAGCCCAGCAATTCACCTCCAAGGCTGAGAAAGTCCAGAACGGGCCAGGCATGGCTCCCCATTGTGGCCGCAGTCGTTAGCCCTGCGGCCGCGGGGGCGGGGGCTCAGCTTCGAACCTCAAACCAGTCATCGCCCCGGAGAGGGATACGGCTGATCCCCAAGCCGGAGACCTGGGCCAGCAGGGGGCCCCGCTCGCACCAGAGCTGCAATTCGGCCAGCCGCTGGGTCGAGCCCTCGGCCTCCACCTCTACCGAGCCATCGGCGAGGTTGCGCACCCAGCCGCCGAGGCCAAGCTCATTGGCCCGGCGGCAACACCCGGCCCGATAGCCGACCCCCTGCACCCGGCCCCGCACGGTGAGCCGCCAGCGCTCCAGGGGTGGGGCTTGGCGGGGCTCGGTGGGCTGGAGAAAGCGCCGCTCATCGGCGGCGGCGCGGCGGGCCCGCAAACGGCGGGCCGGCGCCAGGGAATCTCCGGGCATCCAGCCGAGGGCAACATCGCCCAGGCGGCGGGAGCGTTCGCGGCTGTCCATCTCGGCGGCAGCGGATTGGGCTGACCTGCGCAAGCTGGCACAGGCCACCCCCCCTGTGGCCAAGAACGACAAGGGCTGTGACATTGGCGAAGAAGATCGGATTTGCCGAGGAAACAGCGGCTATGATTTGATTTTGGAAATAAAACTTGTCTAAAATGAAGAATTAGGTAATACTCAGCACCAAGCACTATTCTCAATTCAGCCAGTCGACAACCAGCAGCAGCACAACCATCACCCCTGAATTGCCCCTTTCAATTGCGCCTCCTTCCGCCAGAACCTGACCGACCGGATCCTCCAGACGCGCTTTCCGTTCTGCGGTCGACAGTTTCGAGCGTGCCGCGGCCCTCGGTGCAAACCCTCCACTGGACGGGACTAGGTGGGGCCATGGCTGCTGAAACCCTCGGCCTCGGAGTGAAAGCGGAAACCACCCTGGTGAGCATCGAGAGCCAATCCTCCCGCCCGGCCCAGCCGGCCTGGCCCCTCCAGCATCCGGCGGTCTACCCCTGGCTGTTGCTGGTATTGCCCCTGCTGCTGCTGCTCAAGCGCACCCGCTTCGGCCGCAACGTGCGTGCCATCGCCGAGAACGACACCGCGGCGCTGCTGCTCGGCGTGCCGGTGCCCCGCAATATCCTCGCGGTCTTCGCGCTGTCCTCGGGCCTGGCCGGGCTCGCCGGCCTGATGGTCGCGCTGCGCTTCGAGCAGATCGGTGCCTACATGGGCGCCAACTACGCGACCAAGGCGCTCGCGGTGATCGTCATCGGCGGGCTGGGCGACGTGCGCGGCGCGATGGCCGCCGGCCTGCTGCTCGGCGTGTTCGAGGTGCTGTTCCAGGCCTATGCGCCGACGGGCTGGTCGGAGGCCTTCGTCTGGCTGCTGCTGATCGGCGTCTTCCTGCACAAGCCCGAAGGCATCTTCGGGACGGGCGTGCAGCGCAGGGA